>NZ_JBHXLV010000088.1:0-25351 GCF_042721685.1 Streptomyces sp. NPDC058459
CACCGGCCGCGCCCCGCTCAGCCCATGGCCGCCACCGGCACCCCCAGCACATCGCGGGCGTGCCGGTCCGGGGTCATGCGCAGCCGCCACGCCTGCCAGCACGCCTCCAGGCTCACCCCGCGTTCCAGCAGCAGGGCGTACGCCGGGGCGCAGTCGCCGAGCCGTTCGTCCCGCGGCGGGTGGACGGCGCGGACCAGGCGGGCCAGCTCCTCCTGAGCGACGGCCGTGCCCACCTCGGTGCCGCCCGGCGCCGCGTACGGCAGCAGGGTGCAGCGCAGGAAGCGCGCCCAGTCCTCACCGCGCGGGTCGCCGTAGGCCGTGAACAGGGTCAGCGCCTCGTCGCACAGGGCCGGCGCCTGCTGGGTGCGCTCGTTGCCCGCGTCCACCACCACAAGCTCCAGGCAGGTCCACGCCTCGCCGTGCGGCACCCCGATCCGCCGGAAGTCGGCGCGAGTGTCGACCAGCAGCCGGCGGGCGAACCCGGAGTCGCGCAGCGAGCCGGTCTGCGCGGCCCGCTGGTCGCGGGTCACCCGCGCCGAATGGTGTCGGCTCCCGCTCGGCCGAGATCGCGCTGCGCGAGCACTCGATGCCCCACCTCGGCGCGGTGGCCACGCAGTACAGGCAACTGGCGCGACTCGGCATGCTGCGCGACCGCGACATCCTGTACCTGGCGAAGGCGGGGGGCCGGGGCGCGCTCAATCCGATGCCGGTCGGCGACCGGCTCGACGCCCATGTGACCGCGCTCGGCGAGGCGATCCTCGCGTTCTCCGAGCCGGAGGCGGTACGGGGGGTCATGGCGGGCCCGCTCACCCGGCACACCCGGACCACGATCACGGACCCCGACGCGTTGGCCACCACGCTGGCCGAGGTGCGTGGCGACCGGGTCGCGACGGACCGGGAGGAGTGCATCGACGGCCTGCGCCGTGTCGCGGTGCCCGTCCTCTCCGGGGCCGAGGTGGTCGCCGCCGTGTCCGTGAGCCATCCGGCGTCGCTGGGTCCGGCCGCGCTTTCGTCGGCCCGCCGCAGACGGCCGCCACCCGGATCTCCCGCTCGCTGCGCAGGGGCGACGCCATGCTCCTGACCGGGACGTGAGGGGCGTCTCCGGGCGGCTCCCGGCGTTGACGGCCCGGCTGTCGATCCCCCGTAGACTTCCAGGAGACGTGTGAGGTGAACGGGCCGGCGGGAGCTGAGATGAGCGCAGAGGCGCGACCGGAGGCGCCCTCGTACGCCGGACAGGGAGTCCCCCGGCCAAGGTGATTCTGGACGCGGCGGAGAACCTGATGGCCGCGCGCGGATACGAGGCCACCTCCGTGTCCGCCCTCTGTCAGGCGTCGGGATTCCCGGTGGGCTCCGTCTACCACCACTTCGGCAGCAAGGCCGGTGTCTTCCGCGCGGTGATGCAGCGCGGCGTGAGCCGTCTCTCGGCGGAAATGGCGACCGTGGTTCCACCAGGAGACACACCGCAAGAACGCATGCGTCTCTATTTCGAACGGGCCCCCGAGCTGATGTTGCGCGATGTGTCCTATCTGCGCATCCTCCACCGCTCTCTTTCCGGCAGCGACAATTCGGCGGGAGCCCTGGGCCGCGACACCCACGAGTTCGTCTCCGCCTCCCTGGCGGAAGTGACCGAGCCGGTCGCGGCCCAGGCAGGAGCCTCGGACCCGGCCGCTCTCGCCAAGTCCCTCGGCCTGTTCTCGTCCACCTACGCCAGTGGTGCGGTCATGATCGCCGGGTACGAGAAGGGGCGCCTCGAAGCGATCATGGCGCCGCTGCACGACATCGCCCGCACGAAGATCGACGCTGAGGCGCGGGTTTCCGCACGCTGATCGGTTCGTTCCGCCTGCCGGAAAATGTTGTTCCGCTGCTTCCTCATGTCTCGCTACATTCGCCCCTGGCAGGCCGGTGCCCTGTTGTGCGGGCGGACTCCTGCCACGTCATGCGGGATGAAATCGAGAGGGAATACGCGTGAGTATCGTCGTCACCGGTGCGACCGGAAATCTGGGCCGACTCGTCATCGAAGAGCTGCTGCTGCGCCGTCCCGCCACCGAGGTGGCGGCGGTCGTCCGCGACGCGGCGCGGGCCGCCGATCTGGGTGCGCGCGGCGTGGAACTGCGGGTCGCCGACTACAACGCCCCGCAGACGCTCAGGGGCGCGTTCCGCCCGGGCGACGTCGTGCTGCTGATCTCCGGCAGCGAGATCGGCCGGCGCGTCCCGCAGCACACTGCCGTGATCGACGCGGCCCGGGCGGCGGGGGTGGCCCGGCTCGTCTACACCAGCATGCTCGGCTGCGCCGACGCGGATTTCACGCTCATGCGAGAACACCATGCGACGGAGCAGGCCGTCATCGCGTCCGGTCTGACGTTCACCCTGCTGCGCAACGCCTTCTACACCGAGGGATACACCGCCCAGATCGCCCAGCAGACGGAGCACGGAGTCGTGGGCGCGGCGGGCGAGGGCCGCATCGGGTCCGCGACCCGCGCCGACCTCGCCGCCGCCGCGGTGGCCGCCGTCACCCAGGACGGCCACGAGAACGCGACGTACGAACTCGCCGGGGACAGCGCGTGGACGTTCGCCGACTACGCCGCCGAACTCTCCCGCCAGACCGGCCGTACCATCACGTACACCGACCTGTCCGGCGACGCCTACGCGCAGGTGCTGACTGGGGCGGGCCTGCCCGCGGAAATGGTCAGGCTCCTCGTGGACGTCGATGTCACGTTCGTCGCCCGCGGGCTCGCCGAGGGAGGCAGCGGTGACCTGTCCCGGCTGATCGGCCGGCCGTCCACCCCGCTCGCCTCGGTGATGGCGGACGCGCTCGCCTGACGGCGGCGCCCCGCCACGGCCCGCATCCGCCGGCCGTGTTCCGCCCACGCCGTTCCGCTCCACGGTACGAGCGCTGCCCATCGGGGTGGAGCGCGGCTATACCTGAGGTCATCGCACCCGCTCCCGTGTCCGCTCGGAGGTACTCGATGTCACTCACCTGGTTTCCGCACCACTCGCGGGGGAGCTGTTCATGACCTCCGCCGTGCGCGAGGCCGCCGACGCGCTGTGGCAGGCGGAGCTGTCGGGCACCCCGTGTCCGCCCGTGCGTCATCTGTTCGGCGACGGCGACACCACTTCGGCCTACGCCGTCCAGCGGGTCAACCTCGATCGGCGGATCACCGAGGGACGGCGGATCCTCGGCCGCAAGATCGGTCTGACCTCGCCCGCCGTGCAGCGGCAACTAGCAGTGGATCAGCCGGACTTCGGCGCTCCGCTCTCCGACATGGCGGTGGCGGACGGCGGGACCGTCGGGCACGGGCGGTTGCTGCAGCCCGAGGTCGAGGCCGAGGTCGCCCTCGTGCTCGGGGCGGACCTGCCCCACCGGGAGCCGACGGTGGCCGACGTGCTGCGAGCGGTCGACTTCGCTCTGCCCGCGCTGGAGATCGTCGACAGCCGCCTCGCGGGCTGGGACATCAGCTTCACCGACACTGTCGCCGACAACGCCTCGTCCGGGCTGTTCGTCCTGGGTGGCCGGCCGGTTCCGCTGTCCGCGCTGGATCTGCGGGGTGTGCGGATGGCGCTGCTGCGCAACGGCGAGAAGGCGTCGGAGGGCACCGGCGCGGACTGCATGGACGGTCCGTTGAACGCCGCGGTGTGGCTGGCCTCGACGCCGGCCCGGCTCGGCGATCCGCTGCGGACCGGGGACATCGTGCTGACCGGTGCGCTCGGACCCATGGCCGTGGCCCACCCGGGAGACTTCTTCGAGGCGAGGATCTCGGGCCTCGGACCGGTCCGGGTCGCCTTCGCCGCCGCGGAGCCGGCCTGACACACCGGCCACCATGTGTGTGGTGCGGCGACTGCCGCGTTTCAACCGCGGAGAGTCCGGGCCCGATCTGCCAGGGATCGCGAGCATCCGCGGTGACGGGGAGGACCCCGCGGACCTGGCAGCAGCCGCCGCCGTGGGGCCATGGGACGCCGTGGTCGACACCAGCGGATTCCACCCCCGGATCGTGGGCCTCTCGGCCCGCGCGCTGAGCGGGCGGGCAGGCACCTACCTGTTCGTGTCGTCTGTCCACGCTTTCGCGGACTGGAGACGCCCGGATGTCTGCTGTGGTGGCTGGAGCGGATGGCGTGCGGCGGGGAGGTGCTCGCCGCCGGACGCGCCGACCGTGCGATCCAGCTCGTGGACGCCCGGGACATCGCCGCGTTCGGGACCCGGCTGCTGGAGACGGGAGGCGGCGGCTACCTCGTCACGGGGCCCGAGGACACCGTGACCATCAAGACCCTCCTCGACCTGTGTGCCCGCGAGACCGGGGCAGGCGCCGAACCCGTCTGGGTGGACGAGGACTTTCTGTTGGAGCAACAGGTCGTCCCCTGGACCGAGTTGCCCTTATGGGCGACGCGGCAGCCAGCCATGGCCGGCGCCTGGGAGTGGCTGCGGGAGCGGGGTCCGGCGGACGCGTCGTACCGGCAGGGCCACATCCCGCTCGGCATCGCCGCGGACAAGGAGCGCGCCCTGCTCCGTGCCTGGCGGGCGGCTGCCCCGTCAGCGGCACAGGTACCGGTCCGCGTGCCCAGGCAGGTGAACCCGTGCTCCCTCGCGATGCCCGGGCTACCGCGCCGGTGACGGCACTCCGCCCGGGCTGCCCTTGGCTCCCTCGTCGGCGAGCCGCCGCAGTGCCCGGTTCGTCAGGGCGTAGGCGATCAGCAGGACGTACAGGCCACCGAACACGGCCAGTGTGGTCCGCAGGCCCAGTTGTTCCGTGAGCCAGCCGTTGAGGAAGATGCCGATCGGTGCGGCCGCGAAGGCCATGGCCATGACGGCGCCCCATATGCGGCCCAACATGTTGGCCGGCGTGACGCGTTCGACGACACCGGTGACGAGCGGGTTGATCGGCCCGCTGGCCAGTCCGATGGCGAAGGTCACCAGGAGCATCGGCCACAGGCCCGCTTCCAGCGCCATCACAAGGCGGGCGACGCAGATCAGCGCGAAGCAGCCCACGAAGGTCGCCCAGCGGTTGCGCAGGAGCCGGCGACTGGCCGGGGCGTAGGCGAAGGAGCCCACCACCGCGCCGATTCCATTGGCGGCGAGCAGCCAGCCGACCAGGTCGGCGTTGTCCAGCACCTCCCGGCTGTAGACGGGCAGCAGTACCGGCGTGAGTGCGTCGTCGAGGAAGTTGGTGCACACGACCACGCTGATGATCGCGGCGAGGATGGGGGTCCGCAGGATGTACCGCGCGCCCTCGCTCACTTCCCGCACGAGTCCGGGCCGCGCACCCTGTTTCTGCTCGCGCTCCTGCTCCTGCTCCGCGTCGGCGGGGCGTGTCCTGGGGACCGCGATGGCGACGAACAGGCCGGACAGCAGGAAGCTCAGGGCGTCGAAGTAGAGGACCGCGGCAGGGCCGGTGATGCCCGTGAGTACGCCGGCCGCCGGTGGACCGACCACGAACGCGACCCGTTGTGCCGAGTGGAACAGCGAGTTGGCCGTCTCCGAACGGACCCCGGTCTGTGCGGTCACGCGGGGCAGCAGGGACAGACGCGCCGCGGTACCCGGCGCGTCGGCCAGCGTCCGCAGGAAGAGCAGTGCCATCAGGACGGGCAGCGCGAGCCCGGCCGTGCTGTGCAGAAGCGGCACCGCGGCCATGAAGACGCCCGCCAGCAGATCGGCCCACACGCTGGTACGCCGCGCCCCGATCCGGTCGGCGATCACTCCGCCCGCGAGCCCTGCGATGATCATCGGCAGTGCCCCGGCGAAGCCCGCCGCCCCTGCCTCGGCGGGGCTGCCGGAGATGTCCAGGACATAGAGCGGGACGGCGACGAGCGTCATCGTGTTCCCGATCCAGGACAGGTAGTTCGCCGCGATCAGAGCGGTCAGCGGCCGCTTGGTGACGGTGTCCGGCGTGGTCACAGGATTCCTTCCGTTCCGCGCACGTGGGTCAGGTCCGCGAGCATCGTGTTCACTTCCGCGAGGCTCATACCGACCGTCGCCGCGCCGCCCCTGTCCGGTCGGCGCACGAGCCGCCCGAAATGTGCGGCTGTGTCGGCGGCCACGGAGCGCACCGCGTCCTCGTCGACGGCCCGGGGGGCGCACTTCCAGGTGAACACCCCCTGCTCGCCGTCGTGTTCGAAGACGACCGCTACCACCTGGTCGCCGTTGGAAGGCATGCTCGTCGAAGGCGCCCTTGAACCGCATCCCCGTACTGATGTTGTGGGTGTGGCGGCCGGGGTCGAGTTGGTCGAGGATCCAGATGCGTTCCTGGTCCAGGCCCAGTGAGGTCAGGGCGCGTTCGGAGGAGGGCCGGCGTACGAGGGCAGGGCCCGGGTTCGGCCGGTCGGCGCGCTCTTTCATCTTCAGCCGCACTGCGGCGCGTTGCTCCGGGGTGAGCTGTGCGAGACGGTCGGCGACCCTGCGGGATACGGGCACGGTCAAGCGCTCCTGTCGCCGGGATTCGGGAGTATTCATCGAGTGGCCATCTTGGTGACGGCTTCCTCGGAGGTCGCGTTCGGTGAAACCGAGACGACTCCAGGGGGCCGGCGCCGAAGGCGGGCGAGGTCGGCAGAGCGTGGTCCGACAGTGCGCCGGCTGTCTGATCGCTGATCAGATGGCCGCGCCGGGCGGTGGTAATCTCCACGTCCTTCGAATCCTGCGGAGCCTGTTGCGCCGGAGAGAAACCAGCTCGGTCCCGATGTCCAGTAGCCCCGCACGAACGAGATCCGCGACACCTACTCGACGTCCTGCTGTCGGACAGGAAGCACGTCCCGGACAGGCGAGTCAGTCTTTCCGTGCCTCATGTGGGGTCGGGCAGGCAGACATGGGGGAGTGGCGGCATGAACCGACTGGCAGACTCTCAGTCGCCCTGTCTCATGCAGCACGCCTCTAATCCCGTGGACTGGTGGCCGTGGGGGGAGAGGCGATTCTAGAGGCCAAGCGGCGCGACGTCCCCGTCCTTCTCTCTGTGGACTATTCGTCGTGCCACTTTGCCAGTTGATCACTGGTGCCAGTGAACTCGCGAACCCAGCAATGGGCGGTGCTCACACTTCTCTGATGAGCACGCGGTCCCCGCACAGCTTCGACCAGTCGTCACGGTCGGAGGTCAGAACGATCACAGGAGCCGGGACGCGGAGCGCGAGCGCGGCAACGAGGGCGTCGATCGCATATTTGTGTCCGTGCAGCCCGCCTGCGTCCCGAAGCAATGTCACTGCGGTCAGGGAGTCCTCCTGGCTGACCGGTTCCACCCGCAGCCGGGAGAGCACCCACCTCAAACGCGCCAGATCAGTCTTCCCCTGTGCCGCTTCGACAATGGTCAGAACCGACACGAGGACGGGCACTCCAGCCTGCCGGGATGCCTCGATGCGAGCCGCCATCCTGCGGTCGTTTCGCAGGAGTAGAGAGAGCGCCTCGGAGTCGAGCACCAGTGAGCGGGCCGGCTGCTCCTTCACGCGGCGCCCCGCTCGGCCTTCTCGTCTCCGAACAGCTCGCGTCGGGCGGCTTCGACCTCCTGCTCAGTGAGCGCGCCGTGCTCCTCTTCATGTGCCGCGACGATCTCGGTGAGCCCGTCCATGGCGAGCTGATGTCTGACAGCTTCGGTGATGTAGCTCGACAGTCCCCGGCGGCCGGTTCGAGAGCGGAGCTCACTGACCAGCTCGGTGGGCATGGATACGGAGATGTTCTCGGTGGTCCCGGCTCGAGTCGGCTTCATGTTCAAAGTGTAGGACAAGCTCTATTACACGGAGAGGGCTTCGAGTTCCCTGGCGCGCTGGTCGACAACCGGAGCTGCGCTCTCCCTGACGAGCTTCCTCGGCCGGGGGCCGGCGTCTGCTGAGGGCGGCGTCCAGGGCGTTGGCCAGGATGCGGGCCAACCGGTTGTGGCGCTTGGAGGCGCCGGGCTCACGACGACCATCCCGTCCACGATCTCGATGCCGGGGCACTGCTCCTCGGACCAGGAGTCGTACTGCTCCGCGCTGATCCGCGTATGCATCCACGCGGGCGCCACCATCTCGGCGGTCATGGTGTACCTCTTTCGAGAGGCCTCGGCAGGTCCGGCGCTGCTGAGCCGAGCCTACTGTTCCGAGGCATCGGGCTGCCCGACCCGGGAGGGAAGCAGCCGCCCATCACGTAATGGCCATGCGGGACGGGCTCGTCCTTGTCTCACCGGTCGTGGCAGACGCTGTGAGAGGCTGGAGCGTATGAACCGGCTAGCCGGCGTGACCTCGCCGTATCTGCTCCAGCACGCGGACAACCCGGTCGACTGGTACCCCTGGGGACCGGAGGCGTTCGAGGAGGCGAAGCGCAGGGACGTGCCGATCCTGCTGAGCGTCGGCTACTCCGCCTGCCACTGGTGTCACGTCATGGCGCACGAGTCCTTCGAGGACCGGGCCACCGCCGACTACCTGAACGAGAACTTCGTCAGTGTGAAGGTCGACCGGGAAGAGCGGCCGGATGTCGACGCGGTGTACATGGAGGCCGTGCAGGCGGCGACCGGGCAGGGCGGGTGGCCCATGACCGTGTTCCTGACGCCCGGCGCCGAGCCCTTCTACTTCGGCACCTACTTCCCGCCCCGCCCGGGGCACGGCATGCCCTCCTTCCGGCAGGTGCTGGAAGGGGTGCACCAGGCGTGGGACGGCCGGCGGGACGAGGTCACCGAGGTGGCCGGGAAGATCACGCGGGACCTCGCCCAGCGGGAGATCGTGCAGCAGGCGGACGGGGTGCCCGGTGAGGAGGAGCTGGCCGGGGCGCTGCTCGGGCTCACCCGGGAGTACGACCCGCAGCGCGGCGGGTTCGGGGGCGCACCGAAGTTCCCGCCGTCCATGGCGCTGGAGTTCCTGCTGCGCCACCACGCCCGCACCGGCTCCGAGGGCGCGCTCCAGATGGCAAGCGACACCTGCGAGCGGATGGCCCGCGGCGGCATCTACGACCAGCTCGGCGGCGGCTTCGCCCGCTACTCCGTGGACCGTGACTGGGTCGTGCCGCACTTCGAGAAGATGCTGTACGACAACGCGCTGCTCTGCCGGGTGTACGCGCATCTCTGGCGGGCCACCGGCTCCGGCCTCGCCCGCCGTGTCGCGCTGGAGACCGCCGACTTCCTCGTGGGTGAACTCCGTACCGAGGAGGGCGGGTTCGCCTCCGCGCTGGACGCCGACAGCGATGACGGGAGCGGCAAGCACGTCGAGGGGGCGTACTACGTCTGGACGCCCGAGCAGCTGCGCGACCTGCTCGGGGACGAGGACGGCGACCTCGCCGCCGAGTACTTCGGTGTGACCGGTGAGGGCACGTTCGAGCACGGCCAGTCCGTGCTCCAACTGCCGCAGGCGGAGCGGGTGTTCGACGCCGCCCGGATCGCCTCCGTCAAGGAGCGGATGCTCGCCGCGCGGTCCCGGCGGCCCGCGCCCGGCCGGGACGACAAGGTCGTCGCCGCCTGGAACGGCCTCGCCGTCGCCGCACTCGCCGAGACCGGCGCCTACTTCGGCCGCCCCGACCTGGTCGAGGCCGCCGTCGCCGCCGCCGACCACCTGGTCCGGGTCCACCTCGACGAGCACGGCCACCTCACCCGCACCAGCCGCGACGGCCGGGCCGGGGCCAACTCCGGGGTGCTGGAGGACTACGCCGACGTCGCCGAGGGTTTCCTCGCCCTCGCCCCCGTCACCGGCGAGGGCGTCTGGCTGGACTTCGCCGGGCTCCTCCTCGACCAGGTGCTGACCCGCTTCACCGACCCGGAGAGCGGCGCGCTGTACGACACCGCCTCCGACGCCGAGCAGCTCATCCGCCGCCCGCAGGACCCCACCGACAACGCGACCCCCTCCGGCTGGTCCGCCGCGACCGCCGCCCTGCTGTCCTACGCCGCGCACACCGGCTCCCATGCCCACCGGACGGCCGCCGAACGCGCCCTCGGTGTGGTCAAGGCGCTCGGGCCGCGGGTGCCCCGGTTCATCGGCTGGGGTCTCGCCGCGGCCGAGGCGCTGCTCGACGGTCCCCGAGAGGTCGCGGTCGTCGGCCCGTCCCTCACCGACGAGCGCACCGCCGCCCTGCACCGCACCGCCCTCCTCACCACCGCCCCCGGCGCGGTCGTCGCGGTGGGCACCCCGGACGGCGACGAGTTCCCCCTCCTCGCCCACCGCCCCCTGGTGAACGGCGACCCGGCCGCCTACGTCTGCCGGAACTTCACCTGCGAGGCCCCGGTGACCGGCCCCGACGCACTCCGTGCCGCGCTGGACGGCAACTGACCGGATCAGGCACCACGCACGGCTACTCCCCGTACACCTGTGCCCGCTACGATGCGCTGCCCGTCACCCTGACGGGGTGGCGCATCCTGTGGGGGGAAGCCTGTGTTCGTGCTGTCCGTACTGCTGCTCGTCGCGGCGGTCGTGCTCTTTCTCGTAGGACGTGGCAGAGCTGAGGCGGGCTGGAAGCTGGGGGCCGCGTTCGCCGCCCTGGGCGGGGTCCTGGCCGGTGTCTTCGCCTGCGTCTATGTGGTCAGCGCCTATGAGGTCGGCGTCCCGGTGTCGTTCGGCCGGGTCGGTACGCCGCTGACCTCCGGCATACACCTGAAGTCGCCGTTCACCGATGTCACCTCCTTCTCCACCCGCCCGGTCGACCTCGACCTGGGCGGCGACGACGTGGTGGAGGTCCGTTCCTCGCAGGGCGGGGTGCTGTACACCGACGTCACCATCAAGTGGGCCGTGGTGCCCGCCAGGGCGGTCGCGCTGTACCGGCTGGCGGGCAGCGAGGACGCGGTCCAGGAGCGGCTGGTGCTGCCGGACAGCCGCGAGATCATCCGCAACGTCTTCGCCAAGCACACCAGCGAGGAGGGGTACGCCTCCGCCCGTGAGCGGATCAGCGCGGAGATCGAGCGCCTGGTGAAGGAGCGGCTGGCGCCGCGCGGGATCGACGTGACCACCGTCAACCTGCGCAACGTACGGCCCTCGAAGCAGTTGCAGGGCCAGATCGACAAGAAGATCCAGCAGGAGCAGGCCACCGAGCGCGCCGTCGAGGCCGCGCGGACGGCCAAGGCGGAGGCGGAGCGCAAGCGGATCGAGGCGGAGGGCACCGCCCGCGCCAACAAGATCCTGGAGCGCTCCCTGAGCGACAAGGTGCTGTACAACCAGTGCCTGGACGCCTACCGCGAGGCCGCCAGGGCCCACCCGGTGTACGCGGTGCCCTGCGGCGGCGGCTCGGGCGGCACCCCGGTCATCGTCGACGGCACCAAGAACTAGCCAAGCTCCAAGAACTAGCCAAGCTCCAAGAACTACCCCAGCTCCAAGAACCAGCTAGCCCAGCTCCGCCCGGAACCGCTCCGCCTCCGCCACGATCACCTCAAGCTGCTCGTGGTGGGCGCCCTTCCAGTAGGCGCGTCCGCAGTCACCGCAGGCGGCGAACACGTCGTAGGTGTCCCGGGTGCCGGCCTCCAGCCGGTCGGCCACCTGGGACTTGGTGGCGGGGTGGAGCGGGCCGTTGCAGGCGGTGCAGCGGGACCAGGGGGTCAGGTCCGGGGCGAAGCGCTCGAGCACGTCCCGCAGTTGCCGCTCGGGCCGGGTGCTGTACACATACGCCCCGGCCCACAGTTCGCGGCGGCGCAGCAGGCCACGGTCGCGGCTGAGCAGGACCCGGCGCTCGGCCGCCGAGCGTGCGGCGAGGGCCGGGTCACCGATGTCGGTGGACTCGTACGCCGTGTCCACGCCGAGCAGGCGCAGCCGGCGGGCCAGGGTGCCGAGGTGCACGTCGAGCAGGAAGCGCAAGGGGGCGCCGGGTACCCGCTGGGGGCGGGGGACCGCGCCGACGTGGACGGACTCGCCGGCGGTGGGGACATGGGCGCGGGGGACTTCGCGGCCGTCCACGGTGAGGGTGCCGGCCTCGGTAAGCGGGATGCCGAGGGACTCCACGACATGGCCCAGGGAGGAGACGCCGTCGGTGCCGAGTCCGGTGGCCCCGGCGCGATACGCGTGCGGCACGAACAGGTGGAGTTCCGGGGCGACTTCGAGCTGGATCACGGGTCCGTTCACCCGGCCAGGATGGCACGGGCGCCGGAGGTGCTCCGCACGGCGTCAGGAGTGCTGGTAGGCGACCAGCGAGATCCCGACGTAGTGCACGATGAACGCGGCGAGGGTGAGGGAGTGGAAGACCTCGTGGAAGCCGAACCAGCGCGGTGAGGGGTTGGGCTTCTTGATGCCGTAGACCACGCCCCCGGCGCTGTACAGCAGCCCGCCGACGATCACCAGGACCAGGACGGCGATGCCGCCGGTGCGCATGAAGTCGGGCAGGAAGAAGACGGCGGCCCAGCCCATGGCGATGTAGCACGGGGTGTACAGCCAGCGGGGCGCGCCGACCCAGAAGACGCGGAAGGCGATGCCCGCCAGCGCGGCCGCCCAGATGCCCCACAGCAGCCCCTGACCCGTGGTGCCCGGCAGGAGCAGCAGGGTGAGCGGGGTGTAGGTGCCCGCGATGATCAGGAAGATGTTGGAGTGGTCCAGGCGGCGCAGGACGCGGTCGGCGCGGGGGCTCCAGTTGCCCCGGTGGTACAGCGCGCTGACGCCGAAGAGCAGGCATGCCGTCAGGGCGTAGATCCCGCAGGCGACGCGGCCCCGGGTGGAGTCGGCCAGAGCGGTCAGCGCCAGGCCCGCGACGAGTGCGGCCGGGAACATGCCCAGGTGCAGCCAGCCACGGAGCCGGGGCTTGACGGGTTCCGGCACGGAGAGCGCGGCGGAGACGGACGCAGTCATGAAACGCATCGTACCTACGGAACCGTAAGTCACGGATCAGTCCCCCTGTGTCGAGGGCCCGGCCGTCCCGATCGGCCGTCTCCTGCCCGTCACAGGTTTCCGCGCGCAAAGAATTCGCCATAGGTGCGCCATGTGGGCTTAAAAGAGGTGCGCGTGTCAGCGGGACGGACGCGAAACGCGCCGGTTGGGGGGTACTCGCTCACCTGTGACGCCCTCTGGACATATGCGCACTCGCATCGGATGATCAAATGAGTGCGGTCGGTACCGGATGAGCGTCGCCCCCTACCGGGGTCGCCGCCTGGCATCCGGGCCGCAGCCCCCAAGGGGCCGAGAAAATCCCTCACCAGGGCCATAACCCTCACTTAGGAGCGATCGTGGCGCGCGACAACGCGGCTCCCACCGTCATCCCGACCACCCATCAGGAACTGATCTCGTGGGTCGACGAGATCGCCGAACTGACCCAGCCGGACGACGTGGTCTGGTGTGACGGCTCCGAGGCCGAGTACGAGCGCCTGTGCGAGGAGCTCGTCGCCAAGGGCACCTTCACCCGCCTCGACCCCGTCAAGCGTCCTCACTCGTACCACGCGGCCTCCGACCCGACCGATGTCGCGCGGGTCGAGGACCGGACCTTCATCTGCTCGCGCGAGGAAGCCGACGCGGGCCCGACCAACCACTGGAAGGACCCCGCCGAGATGCGGGAGATCTTCCAGGGGGCGGGCGGCGAGGGCGGCCTGTTCCGGGGCTCCATGCGCGGCCGCACGATGTACGTCGTGCCCTTCTGCATGGGCCCGCTGGGCTCCCCGCTCTCCGCGCTCGGCGTGGAGATCACCGACTCCGCCTACGTCGCCGCCTCGATGCGCACCATGACCCGCATGGGCAGCGCGGTGCTGGAGGAGCTGGGGTCGGACGGCGAGTTCGTCAAGGCCGTGCACACCCTGGGCGCCCCGCTGGCGGCGGGCGAGCAGGACGTGCCGTGGCCCTGCAACTCCACCAAGTACATCTCCCACTTCCCCGAGAGCCGCGAGATCTGGTCCTACGGCTCCGGCTACGGCGGCAACGCCCTGCTCGGCAAGAAGTGCTACGCCCTGCGCATCGCCTCCGTCATGGCCCGCGACGAGGGCTGGCTGGCCGAGCACATGCTCATCCTCAAGCTGACCCCCCCGCACGGGAAGTCCAGGTACGTCGCCGCCGCGTTCCCCAGCGCCTGCGGCAAGACCAACCTCGCCATGCTGGAGCCGACCGTCTCCGGCTGGAGCGTGGAGACCATCGGCGACGACATCGCCTGGATGCGCTTCGGCGAGGACGGCCAGCTGTACGCGATCAACCCCGAGGCCGGGTTCTTCGGCGTCGCGCCCGGCACCGGTGAGCACACCAACGCCAACGCGATGAAGACCCTGTGGGGCAACGCCGTCTTCACCAACGTCGCCCTCACGGACGACGGCGACGTGTGGTGGGAGGGCATGACCGAGGAGCGGCCGGCCCATCTGACCGACTGGAAGGGCAACGACTGGACGCCCGCGTCGGACACGCCGGCCGCCCACCCCAACGCCCGCTTCACGGTCCCCGCCGACCAGTGCCCGATCATCGCGCCCGAGTGGGAGGACCCGCGCGGGGTGCCGATCTCCGCGATCCTCTTCGGCGGCCGCCGGGCCAGCGCGGTCCCGCTGGTGACCGAGTCCTTCGACTGGAACCACGGCGTGTTCCTCGGCGCCAACGTGGCGAGCGAGAAGACCGCCGCCGCCGAGGGCAGGGTCGGCGAGCTGCGCCGCGACCCCTTCGCCATGCTGCCGTTCTGCGGCTACAACATGGGCGACTACATGGCCCACTGGATCGACGTCGCCAAGGACAAGGACCCGGAGAAGCTGCCCCGGATCTACTACGTCAACTGGTTCCGCAAGGACGGCGAGGGCAGGTTCGTCTGGCCGGGCTTCGGTGAGAACAGCCGCGTCCTGAAGTGGATCGTGGACCGCCTGGACGGCCGCGCCGACGGCGTCGAGACCCCGATCGGCGTGCTGCCGGCCAAGGGCTCCCTGGACACCGAGGGCCTGGACCTGAGCGAGGCCGAGCTGGACTTCCTGCTCACCGTCGACAAGGAGGTGTGGCGCGAGGAGGCGTCCCTGGTGCCCGAGCACCTGGACACCTTCGGTGATCACACGCCCGAGGAGCTTTGGGACCAGTACCGGGCGCTGGTCGAGCGCCTCGGCTGACCTGGATCAGCGGGCCGCGCTGAGTTCCCTCGGTGCGGCCGGCGCGGCCAGGGCGCGTGTGTGCGCGTCCATCCGCTCGGCGGCCAGGATCGCGGCGACAGTGTCAGCGCGGGAGGCGGCGACGACCAGGGCACGGCTCGCGAGGGTGTGCGCCCGGCGGTGCAGCGGCGCCGGATCGGCCGCCTCGCCCGGAACCGCCCGTACCGGAGGCCGGCCGCCACGCAGCCTGGCCACCTCGGCGGACAGCCGCTCGGCGGCCGTGTCCAGCTCGGGGTCGGCCGCCGCGCCGCGCAGCTCGTCCGTGACCGCGAGCAGGGCCGCGAGGTGCCCGGCGAGCTGGATGTCCAGCTCCTCTTCGCGGGAGCGGTGCGGGAAGTCCGGGGCCGCCGGGGTGCTGTGGACCGACTTCGTGCGGATCGCCTCGTACATGGAACGGCCTCCTCTGCGCTGACAGGAAACCATCCTAGCTTGGATTCAGTCTAAAGTTGATTCGAGTCACGGACGGCGGCCCGGTGGCTACCGCGTGATCAATACACCTAGTGCGCCTACGGCTGGCCGTAACCGTCCAGGAACGTGCCGATCCGGGTCACCGCGTCCGTCAGATCGGCCACGTTGGGCAGGGTGACGATCCGGAAGTGGTCGGGCTCGGGCCAGTTGAAGCCGGTGCCCTGGACCACCATGATCTTCTCCTCGCGCAGCAGGTCCAGGACCAGTTGCCGGTCGTCCTTGACCTTGAAGACCTTCGGGTCGAGGCGCGGGAAGAGGTACAGCGCGCCCTTGGGGCGTACGCAGCTCACGCCGGGGATCTGCGTGAGCAGCTCGTACGCCGTGTCCAGCTGCTCCTTCAGCCGGCCGCCCGGGAGCACCAGGTCGTTGATCGTCTGGCGGCCGCTGAGCGCCGCGACCACGCCGTGCTGGCCCGGCATGTTGGCGCACAGCCGCATGTTGGCCAGGATCGTCAGGCCCTCCAGGTAGGAGTCGGCGTGCGCGCGCGGGCCGGAGACGGCCATCCAGCCGACCCGGTACCCGGCCACCCGGTACGCCTTCGACATGCCGTTGAAGGTGAGGGTGAGCAGATCGGGGGCGACCTTGGCGGTGGGGGTGTGGACGGCGCCGTCGTAGAGGATCTTGTCGTAGATCTCGTCGGAGCAGACCAGCAGGTTGTGGCGGCGGGCGAGGTCGGTCAGGCCCGTGAGCATCGCCTCGTCGTAGACCGCGCCCGTGGGGTTGTTCGGGTTGATGATCACCAGGGCCTTGGTGCGGTCGGTGATCTTGCGCTCGATGTCGGCGAGGTCGGGCATCCAGTCGGACTGCTCGTCGCACCGGTAGTGCACGGCGGTGCCGCCGGACAGTGAGACGGCCGCCGTCCACAGGGGGTAGTCCGGGGCGGGCACGAGGACCTCGTCGCCGTCGTCGAGCAGGGCCTGCATGGCCATCACGATCAGCTCGGAGACGCCGTTGCCGATGAAGACGTGCTCCACGTCGGTCTCGATGCCGAGGGTCTGGTTGTGCATGACCACGGCGCGGCGGGCGGCCAGCAGGCCCTTGGCGTCGCCGTAGCCGTGGGCGGTGGAGACGTTGCGGAGGATGTCCTCCAGGATCTCCGGGGGGCACTCGAAGCCGAAGGCGGCCGGGTTGCCGGTGTTCAGCTTCAGGATGCGGTGACCCGCGGCCTCCAGTCGCATCGCCTCCTCGAGCACCGGGCCCCGGATCTCGTAACAGACGTTGGCGAGCTTGGTCGACTGGATCACCTGCATGCCCGCGAGCTTACGGGCCGTCCGTGCCCGGTGGACGGTGTTTTCCGCCACGTGTTCCGCGCCGGACCGGACGGGCGGGACGGGCGGATTCGCGGCGGATCGGCAGCGGGATCGTCCGAGCACTCAACTCCGCCTCCGTGCGCATGCGTTGACGCTCTGCCGGGAAGGGGCCCGTCGGGTCGGCACTCCGGCTTCCGCACTCTTGTTCTCCCCCGCCCCTCCAGTGACAATGTGCATGTCAATTCACGAAGAGGGGACCCCCACATGAACAAGCCTCTCCTGGCCGCACTCTCCGCCCTGGCGCTCGCCGGGTTCGGCGCGACCCCCGCCGCGGCCGCGCCGCAGGCCAAGGCGGTGACCGTCGACTTCGCCGGGACCGTGTCGCTCAGCAACTGTTCCGGCTCGGTCGTCCGGCTGCCCAGCTCGGCGGACAGTGACCCCGCGCTGGTGCTGAGCAACGGGCACTGCCTGGAGACGGGCTTCCCGCAGCCCGGCCAGGTCATCACCGGCCAGTCCTCCAGCCGCACCTTCGGCCTGCTGAACTCGGCCGGCACCAAGGTCGCCACGCTCCGGGCCAACCAGGTCGTCTACTCGACCATGACCGACACCGACGTCACCCTGTACCGGCTGACCACCAGCTACGCGGCGATCAGGAGTTCGTACGGCATCAACGCGCTGCCGCTGAGCGACACCCACCCGGTGGCCGGCAGCGGCATCAAGGTCGTCTCCGGGTACTGGAAGCGGATCTACGCCTGCAACGCGGACGCGTTCGTGTACCGGCTGAAGGAGGGCGGCTGGACCTGGAAGGACTCGCTGCGCTACACCGCCGCCTGCAACACCATCGGGGGTACCTCGGGCTCCCCGGTGATCGACACCGCCACCGGCAAGGTCGTCGCCGTCAACAACACGGGCAACGAGGACGGCCAGTCCTGCACCGAGAACAACCCCTGCGAGGTCGACCAGAACGGCAAGGTCACCGTCCGCCAGGGCATCAACTACGCCGAGCAGACCTACCAGATACCGGCCTGCTTCACGACCGGCAACAAGCTCAACCTCAGCGCGGCCGGCTGCACCCTGCCCAAGCCCTGACAGCCCTGACAGCCCTGACAGCCCTGACAGCCCTGACAGCCCTGACCGCACCGACAGCCCCGACCGTCACGCCGGGGTACGGCGCACCGACCGGCCCGCCAGCACGTCGGTGCGCCGCCCGTCCTCGATGACGAACCGTCCGTCGATCAGCACGTGCGGAATCCCGGCCGGCAGCGTCCTCGGCTCCGCGAAGGTGGAGCCGGCGGCGACGGTGGCCGGATCGAACAGCACCAGGTCGGCGCGGTACCCCTCGCGCACCAGCCCCCGGTCCGGCAGCCGTAGCCGGGCCGCGGGCCGCGAGGTCAGCCGGGCCACGCACTCCTCCAGCGAGAGCACGCCCAACTCCCTCACGTAGGTGCCGAGGTAGCGCGGGAAGGTGCCGTACGCGCGCGGGTGGGGCTTGGTGCCCTGGAGGATGCCGTCCGAGCCGCCGGTGTGCGCGCGGTGCCGCATGATCGCGCGGACGTTCTCCTCGTGGCCGACGTGCTGGAGGATCGTGGTGCCGAGCCGGTCCTCGGTCAGCAGATGCCGGACGGTCTCCCACGGCTCCTCGCCGCGCAGTGCGGCCGCCTCCTTCACCGTGCGCCCCACGTACGCGGCCAGCGCCGCGTTCGTCACGCCGGAGATCTCGATCGTCTCCCACTCCGCCGGCACGCCGTGACAGCCGTCCGACCCGGTGACCTCCAGGTCGTACCGGACGCGCTCGGCGGCCGCCGGGTCGGTGAGCCGGGCCAGGATCTCCGCCGGGCCGCCCTCGCTCGCCCAACTGGGCAGCAGCGCGGCGAGGGTGGTGGAGCCCGGGGTGTAGGGATACGTGTCCAGGGTGAGGTCGGCGCCCGCGTCCAGGGCCGCGTCCAGCAGGGCGAGCAGCTCGGGGGCGCGTCCCTCGTTGACGCCGAAGTTCATCGTGGCGTGCGCCAGGTGCAGCGGGCAGCCCGCCTCGCGGGTGAGGGCGACCATCTCGGCGTACGCCTCCAGGGCGCCCGCGCCGTAGGAGCGGTGGTGGGGGCAGTAGTAGCCGCCGTAGGAGGCCACCACGCGGCACAGCTCGGTCAGTTCGGCGTCGTTCGCGTACATGCCGGGGGTGTAGGTGAGGCCGGAGGAGAGGCCTACCGCGCCCTGCTCCAGGCCCTCCGCGACCAGGCGCCGCATCCGGTCCAGCTCGGCCGCCGTCGCCGGGCGGTCCTCCCAGCCGACGACCAGCGCGCGGACGGTGCCCTGCGGGATCAGATAGGCCGCGTTGACCGCGATGCCCCGGTCCAGCCGGTCCAGGTACTCGCCGACCGAGCGCCAGTCCATGTCGAGGTCGTCGCCGTAGCCGTTCCAGCCGGTGATGGCCCGGCGGACCTCCTCCAGCGTGCGGTCGTCGACGGGGGCGTACGACAGGCCGTCCTGGCCCAGGACTTCGAGGGTGACGCCCTGGGCGGCCTTGGCGCTGTGGTCGGGGTCGCGCAGCAGGGCCAGGTCGGAGTGGGCGTGCATGTCGATGAAGCCGGGGGAGAGGACCAGGCCCGCCGCGTCCAGCTCGCGCCGGGCGCGCGGGCGCTGACAGCCCGCCGCCGCGGCCTCCTTGACGAGTGACACGATCCTGCCGCCGTCGACCACCACATCGGCGCGGTAGGCGGGCGCCCCGCTGCCGTCGACCACGTCGGCGTCCCGGATCACGAGTTCATCCACGGTCCTGACCTCCTAGAAGAACGTGCGGATGTATTCCACGACCGTGCCGTCCGCCTCGGCCACCGGGATGAGCTGCCACTTGTCGAAGCTGGTGCACGGGTGGGACAGGCCGAAGCCGATCCAGTCGCCCACCAGGACATCGGCCTCGGGCGTGGTGGCCAGCCACATGTGCTGGTCCGACAGGGCGGACACCGTGACGCCGGTGGCGGGGCGCTCGGCGCCGTCCCGGCGTACGGCCTGCGCCTCGGGCCTGTCCAGGTCGTAGGCGGCGTCCCGCTTGCCCGCGTTGACGAACGCCTGGCCGGGCTCGGGGCGGGAGACCACCTGGGCCCACAGCCGGAACGCGGGCTCCAGCGCGCCCTCCTGGGGCACCCGGTTGAAGGGGGTGATGCGGCGGTAGTGGCCGTCGTCGTGGGAGATGTAGGCACCCGAGCGGAGCAGCTTCAGCACCGGGCGGGACAGCTCCGGGACCTCGGCGAACACCTCGGCCACCGCGTCGAACCAGGCGCTGCCGCCCGCGCTCACCACGATCTCGTCCGCCTTGCCGAAGCGGCCCTCGGCGTCCAGGGCGGCGGCGAGCGCGGTGAGCCGGCGCAGATAGGCCGCGACCCGCTCCGGGTCGGCACCCGGCACCTCGCCCTCGTAGCCCGCCACGCCGACCAGGCGCAGGGTGTCGGTGGCGGCCACGGCATCGGCCACCGCCGCGCACTCCGCCTCGGTCCGGGCACCGGTACGGGCGCCCTGGCCGGCCCCCAGCTCCACCACCACGTCCAGCGGGCGGGGGGCGCCCGCGAGGGCCGCGTCCATCAGCTCGACCCCGCGCACGGAGTCGACGTAGGTGACGAGGCGGAAGTCCGGGTCGGCGGCCAGCTCGGCGGCGACACGGCGCAGGGCTGCCGCGTCCACCAGCTCGTTGGCCAGGAAGATCCGCTGGACGCCGAACTCCCGCGCCACCCAGACCTGGTGGGGTGCCGCGACCGTGATGCCCCAGGCGCCGTGCTCGATCTGCCGGGCGAAGAGCTGCGGCGCCATGGAGGTCTTGCCGTGCGGGGCGAAGGCGAGGCCGTGCCGGGCGGCGTAGGTCTCCATCAGCGCGAGGTTGTGCGCCAGGCGCTCGGCGGACAGCGCGAGGACGGGGGTGGCGAAGCCCCCGGTGAACAGGTTGCGGCGCTCGGCGGCCAGCTCGCCCACCGTCAGCCCGGCGGCATCCGGCGGGAGGCCCTTGAAACGGTGGTCGACCCGTTCCCCGGCGAGCTGGGCCAGGGCTTCGGAGCCGGTCTCACGAGCCATGCGAGCCTCCTGGTGAGCAGCGTTGCATATTGTGCAACGTCCATTGCGTATGTCGCTCAGAGCTGTCTAACATCTCGGCCAACACGGGGTCAACGAAGTCGTACCCCTGAGCACCGACGAGGAGCCGAGACCATCGTGACCGCCGACGGACTGTCCAGCGCCGCCCCCGACGCCGTGGATGTCGTGGATGTCGTCGCCCTGGGCGAGTCCATGGTCACCTTCCTCCCCGACCGCCCCGGCCGCCTCGCCGACGTGCCGGTCTTCCGGCGGGGCATCGGCGGCGCGGAGTCCAACGTGGTCTGCGCGCTCGCCGCCGCCGGGCACTCCGCCCGCTGGGTCGGCCGGGTCGGCGCGGACGGCTTCGGGCAGCACCTGGTGGAGCGGATCGGCTCCTACGGCGTCGACACCGGCGCGGTCCGCGTGGACCCCGCCCGGCCCACCGGGATCTACTTCCGTACCGCCGCCGACCGGGCCACCGACGCCCACGAAGTCGCCTACTACCGCGCCGGATCGGCCGCCTCCGCGATGGCCGCCGGCAACACCGACCTCGCCGCGCTGGACGCGGGACGCGTGCTGCACCTGTCCGGGATCACCGCCGCGCTGTCGCCGGGGTGCCGGGAACTGCTGCACACCCTGACCGCGCCGCGCGAGGGGCGCCCGGTGGTGTCCTTCGACGTCAACCACCGCCCCGGCCTGTGGCGGGAGGAGGGCGACGACGCCCTGGTGCTGCTGGACCTGGCCCGGCGGGCCGACATCGTGTTCGTCGGCACGGACGAGGCCGAGGACGCCTGGGGCACGCGGGGCGGTGTCGAGGAGGTCCGGCGGCTGCTGCCCGAACCCCGGGTGCTTGTCGTCAAGGAGGGCCCGCTCGGCGCGACGGTGTTCGAGCGCACGGACAGCGGTGAGTCCAGCGTGCGCGTGCCCGCTCTCACCGTCGACGTGGTGGCCACCGTCGGCGCGGGGGACGCCTTCGCCGCCGGCTTCCTCTCCGCCACCCTGCGCGGACTGCCCGTACGCGACCGGCTGCGGCACGGCCACCTGATGGCCGCCGCCGCGCTCACCGTCCCCGGCGACCTCGCCGTCCCGCCCGCCCGCGACCACGCCGACCGGCTGGCCGCCCTGGACGACGACGCGTGGGGGAGACTGCGACTCGGCCCCGGCTGGACCGGAGCCGGCCGGTTCACCGAAGAGACGAGCACCCCATGAGCCAGACCGTCGACCGCGCCCTGAGCATCCTCCCGCTGCTCGCGGAGGGCCCCGCCGACCTCGGCCAGGTCGCCGAGCGGCTCGCGGTGCACAAGTCCACCGCGCTGCGCCTGCTGCGTACCCTGCACGAACACGGCCTGGTCTACCGCCAGTCCGACCAGCACTACCGGCTCGGCGCCCGGCTCTTCGCCCTCGCCCAGGAGGCGATGGAGAACCTCGACGTCCGCGAGATCGCCCACCCGCACCTCGTCCGGCTCAACGAGGAGTGCGGGCACACCGTGCACCTCGCCGTGCACGAGGAGGGCGAGGTGCTCTACATCGACAAGGTGGACAGCCGCTACCCGGTACGCATGTACTCGCGCGTCGGCAAGCCGGTCGCCATCACCGTCGCCGCCGTCGCCAAGCTGCTGCTCGCCGATCTGCCCGAGAGTGAGCGGCGGGCGCTGGCCGAGCAGCTCGAATACCCCCTGTACACGGCCCGTTCCACCCCCAACGCAGGTGCTTTCCTGCGCGAGTTGGAGAAGGTGCGCGAACAGGGCTGGGCCACCGACCTCGGTGGCCACGAGGAGTCCATCAACTGTGTCGCGGCCCCCGTCCGGGGCGCCGACGGCCGGGTGGTGGCCGCGATGTCGGTCTCCGCGCCGAACGTGGTCGTCACCGCCGACGAACTCCTCGGCCTGCTCCCGCGGGTGCGCCGCACGGCGGACGCGATCAGCGGCGAGTACTCCGGAAGAACCCCAGTGAAGGACCGCACCGCATGACCGACAAGACCGCCCTCACCCCGAAGACCCACACGGTGCCGCCCGCGAAGTTCTCGCACGGCGTCAAGAAGGGCAACATCCTCCAGGTCGCCGGCCAGGTCGGCTTCCTGCCCGCCGAGGAGGGCAAGGCCCCCACCCCCGCCGGTCCCACCCTGCGCGAGCAGACCCTCCAGACCCTCGCCAACGTCAAGGCCATCCTCGAAGAGGGCGGCGCGAGCTGGGACGACGTGATGATGATCCGCGTCTACCTCACCGACGTGGACCACTTCGCCGAGATGAACGACATCTACAACACCTACTTCGGCGAGCAGGGCCTCACCCAGCCCCCGGCCGCCCGCACCACGGTCTACGTCGGGCTGCCCGCCGGGCTCCTCATCGAGATCGACGCGCTCGCCGTCCTCGGCTGAGCCGCACCAGGACCGCGCCACCCGTACGACGCACCCGGCACGGCATCCCCTCGGGTGCCGTGCCGCGCTCCACCCTGCCCGAAAGCCCCATGCATTTACCTCACTCACGCAGAGGACCGCCCTCTCATGTCCCTTCCGCTCGCCGCCGCACCCGCGCCCGCCGCGCCACCCCACACCGGTGGACTGCTCCTCCTGCTGGACGGCACCCCCGGCCTGCTCACCGTCGCCGGTATCGGCATCGCCCTGCTGCTCTTCCTGATCATCAAGGTCCGGCTCCAGCCGTTCGTCGCGCTGCTCGCGGTGTCCATAACCGTCGGCCTGCTCGCCGGTCTCTCGGTCACCGAACTCTTCGGCACCGTCCAGCGCTCCGACGCCGTCTCCACCATCGAGTCCGGCATGGGCGGCATCCTCGGCCACGTCGCCATCATCATCGGCCTCGGTACCATGCTCGGCGCGATCCTGGAGGTCAGCGGCGGCGCCGAGGTCCTCGCGGGGCGTCTGCTGCGGCTGTTCGGTGAGAAGCGGGCACCGCTGGCGATGGGCCTGACCGGCCTCATCTTCGGCATCCCGGTCTTCTTCGACGTCGGCATCTTCGTCCTCGCGCCGCTGGTCTACGCGGCCGCGAAGCGGGGCGGCAAGTCGATCCTGCTGTACTGCCTGCCGCTGCTCGCGGGCCTGTCCATGACGCACGCCTTCCTGCCCCCGCACCCCGGCCCGGTGGCCGCGGCCGGACTGCTGCACGTCCAGCTCGGCTGGGTCGTCCTCATGGGCGTCATCTGCGGAATCCCGGCGGTGCTGGCCGCGTGGGTGTTCGCCGCGTGGGTCGGCAAGCGCATCTTCGTCCCCGTCCCGCAGGACATGGTCGAGGCGGCGGAGGAGGCCCGGGAGGCGGTCCTCGCCGAGCAGCGCGCCTCGGGCGTGGAGCCCGCCGAGAAGCCGGTCCCGCTGGGCACGGTCCTCGCCATCATCGGTACGCCGCTGATCCTGATCCTGGCCGCCACCTTCTCCTCGGTCGCGCTGGACCCGTCCACCACGCGCTCGGTCATCGGGTTCTTCGGGCACCCCTTCGTCGCCCTCACCATCGCCCTGATGCTCGCCTACTACCTGCTCGGCATCCGGCGCGGCTGGTCCCGCAAGTCCCTGGAGAACGTCTCCACGGCCTCCCTGAAGCCGGTCGGCAACATCCTGCTGGTGGTCGGCGCGGGCGGGGTCTTCGGCGCCGTCCTCAAGGCCAGCGGGGTCGCCCAGGCCCTGTCGGACACCTTCCACGGCGTCGGGCTGCCGGTGATCGTGCTGGCGTACCTGATCTCGCTGGTGCTGCGGGTCGCCCAGGGCTCTGCCACGGTCGCCATCGTGACCACGGCGGGCATCGTCGCCCCGCTGCTCGCCGAGGGCGATCACTCCCAGGCGTTCATCGCCCTCGTCATCATGGCCATCTCGGCCGGCTCCATCTTCGCCTCGCACGTCAACGACGGCGGCTTCTGGATGGTCGCCAAGTACTTCGGCATCTCGGAGCGGGACACGCTGAGGACGTGGACGGTCCTCGAATCCGTCCTCTCCGTCGCCGGGTTCGCGGTCGCGGCGGTGGTCAGCCTGTTCGTCTGACGGACAGCCGGGGGGACGTACCGGTGGGATACCGGCGGTATACCGGCGGGAATGGTGCGCCGGGTGGTTCCGGGACAGGTAAGTCGTCCATACTGCCGCCGTGGAGCAGCGCATAGGATCGAGCAGCCAGCCCCTGAAGGGCGAGCCCGTCACGGGTGCCGGGTTCGACCCGGCTTTCATCCCCGGTCTGACGGGCTCCGCCGCCCAGGGGGAAGCGGAGGACGCCAAGCCGGCGGCCGAGGCGGCCGAGCCGGCCGAGGCGGAGGGGAGTCCGGTACCCGAGGAATCCGTTCCGGAGGCCGTCGACTCCGCGGAGTCCGCGGACGAGCCCGCCGGGGAGGGCCCCGTCTTCGAGGCCGCCGACCGCCGGGCGCGGATAGTGGCGGACCACAAGGGGGTCCGGCTCGGCCTGGACGCGGAGGAGTGCGAGTTCACCTGGCCGGAGATCGCCGCCGTGGAGACGGAGACGGCGCGGTTCGGCAAGCGCTTCACCGTCACGGTGCACACCCCGGACCGCCGCTGGTACCCCATCGAGATCGAGGCCGCCTCCCGCGCGCAGTTCGCGGAGTGGGAGGCCGGGATGGACGCGGTACTGGACGCCTACTTCGAGTCCGAGTGAGGAACGGCGGTGCCCCGGCCTCCCCCTGAGGGAAGCCGGG
>NZ_JBHXLV010000089.1:0-25184 GCF_042721685.1 Streptomyces sp. NPDC058459
TCGTCCGTGTGCGCGGGCCGCCCGCAGCCGGTCCCTCCGTTCCGGCGGGCGCGGGAAGCGATAATGATCGTCCTGTTGTCGGTGCGGCCCGGTACGCTCGAAAGCACGATGACAGAGGATCTCTCACCGGCCGAGCGGTACGCGGCGTCCCGGGTGCGGGCAGCCGAGCAGGCCACCGCGCTCGCGGGCTTCCGCGAGATGTACGACTTCGGCCTCGACGACTTCCAGGTGGAGGCCTGCTCCGCGCTGGAGGGCGGCAAGGGCGTCCTGGTGGCCGCCCCCACCGGCTCCGGCAAGACCATCGTGGGCGAGTTCGCCGTCCACCTCGCCCTGGAGCAGGGCAAGAAGTGCTTCTACACGACCCCCATCAAGGCGCTGTCGAACCAGAAGTACGCCGACCTGTGCCGCCGCTACGGAGCGGACAGGGTCGGCCTCCTCACCGGCGACAACAGCGTGAACTCCGACGCCCCGATCGTCGTCATGACGACCGAGGTGCTGCGGAACATGCTGTACGCGGGCTCCCGGACCCTGCTGGGCCTCGGCTACGTGGTCATGGACGAGGTGCACTACCTCTCCGACCGCTTCCGGGGCGCCGTCTGGGAGGAGGTGATCATCCACCTGCCCGAGTCGGTGACCCTGGTGTCGCTGTCGGCGACCGTGTCCAACGCCGAGGAGTTCGGCGACTGGCTGGACACCGTGCGCGGCGACACCGAGGTGATCGTCTCCGAGCACCGGCCGGTCCCACTGTTCCAGCACGTACTGGCCGGGCGGCGGATGTACCACCTGTTCGAGGAGGGCGAGGGCAGCAGGAAGGCCGTCAACCCCGACCTCGCCCGGCTGGCCCGGATGGAGGCCACCCGGCCCTCCTACCAGGACCGCAGGCGCGGCCGTGCCATGCGCGAGGCCGACCGGGAGCGGGAGCGCCGGCAGCGCCAGCGCGCCTGGACGCCGGGCCGCCCCGAGGTCATCGAGCGCCTGGACGCCGAGAGCCTGCTGCCCGCCATCACCTTCATCTTCAGCCGCGCCGGCTGCGAGGCCGCCGTCCAGCAGTGCCTGCACGCGGGCCTGCGGCTCAACGACGAGGACGAGCGGGAAGAGGTGCGCGCCCTGGTCGAGGAGCACACCGCCAACATCCCGCCGGAGGACCTGCACGTCCTCGGCTACTACGAATGGCTGGAGGGCCTGGAGCGCGGCATCGCCGCCCACCACGCCGGCATGCTGCCGACCTTCAAGGAGGTCGTGGAGGAGCTGTTCGTGCGCGGCCTGGTCAAGGCCGTGTTCGCCACCGAGACCCTGGCGCTGGGCATCAACATGCCCGCCCGCTCGGTGGTGCTGGAGAAGCTCGTCAAGTGGAACGGCGAACAGCACGCCGACATCACCCCCGGTGAGTACACCCAGCTCACCGGCCGGGCCGGCCGGCGCGGCATCGACGTCGAGGGCCACGCCGTGGTGCTGTGGCAGCGGGGGATGAGCCCCGAGCACCTGGCCGGGCTCGCGGGCACCCGCACCTATCCGCTGCGCTCCAGCTTCAAGCCGTCGTACAACATGGCGGTCAACCTGGTCGAGCAGTTCGGGCGGCACCGCTCGCGGGAGCTGCTGGAGACGTCGTTCGCGCAGTTCCAGGCCGACAAGTCGGTCGTCGGGATCTCCCGGCAGGTGCAGCGCAACGAGGAGGGCCTGGAGGGCTACAAGGACTCCATGACCTGCCACCTCGGCGACTTCGACGAGTACGCGCGGCTGCGCCGCGTGCTGAAGGACCGGGAGACCGAGCTGGCCCGGCAGGGCGCCGACCAGCGGCGCGCCGAGGCCGCCGTCGCGCTGGAGAAGCTCAAGCCGGGCGACATCATCCATGTCCCCACCGGCAAGTACGCGGGCCTCGCCCTGGTCCTCGACCCCGGCGTGCCCGCCGGGCGGACCGGCGGGCACCGCGGCTTCGACCACCACGACGGGCCCCGCCCGCTGGTGCTCACCGCCGAACGGCAGGTCAAGCGGCTGGCGTCCATCGACTTCCCCGTCCCGGTGGAGGCGCTGGACCGGATGCGCGTCCCGAAGACGTTCAACGCCCGCTCCCCGCAGTCCCGCCGGGACCTCGCCTCCGCGCTGCGCACCAAGGCCGGGCACATCCCGCCGGAGCGTGCCCGCAAGAAACGTGCGCAGGCCGCCGACGACCGGGAGATCGCCCGGCTGCGCACCGAGATCCGCGCACACCCGTGCCACGGCTGCGACGACCGCGAGGACCACGCCCGCTGGGCCGAGCGCTACCACCGGCTGCAGCGCGACACCTCGCAGCTGGAACGGCGCATCGAGGGGCGTACCAACACCATCGCGCGGACCTTCGACCGGATCGTGGCCCTGCTGACCGAACTGGACTATCTGCGCGGCGACGAGGTCACCGCCAACGGCAAGCGGCTCGCCCGGCTCTACGGCGAGTTGGACCTGCTGGCCAGCGAATGCCTGCGCGAGGGCGTGTGGGAGGGGCTCGGCCCCGCCGAACTCGCCGCCTGTGTCTCGGCGTTGGTGTACGAGTCGCGGGTGAGTGACGACGCCGTGGCGCCCAGGCTGCCGTCCGGGCCGGCCCAGGCCGCGCTCGGCGAGATGGTGCGCATCTGGGGGCGGCTGGACGCGCTGGAGGAGGACTTCCGGATCAGTCAGACCGAGGGGGTCGGGCAGCGGGAGCCCGATCTCGGGTTCGCCTGGGTCGCCCACCAGTGGGCCTCGGGCAGGGGGCTCGACGAGGTGCTGCGGGAGGCGGAGATGCCCGCGGGGGACTTCGTCCGGTGGACGAAGCAGGTCATCGATGTTCTCGGCCAGGTTGCCGCGGCCGCTCCCGCGCAGGGCTCGACGGTCGCCAAGAGCGCGCGCAGGGCTGTTGATCAGCTGCTGCGGGGGGTTGTCGCCTACTCGTCCGTGGGGTGAGGTTCGCACGCGGGTGCGGAGGGTCGTGGCCGGTCGCGCGGCCCCCCGCGTCTCCGAGAAGGGTCGGCTCCGTCGGCCCTTTTTGTATGCCCGCCCGAGGTTACCAAGCGTGTTCGAATGGGTGCTCCCTGTGTAAATGGGGGTGACGGTACTCCCGTTGTCCGGGGGATTTCAGGTGCTTGCCGAATATGACACGGGGGTGTCCCGGTCGGATTAGGCTCGCCCGCGGCGGACCGGGTTGAGCTGGATTCGGACGCCTGTTCCCCTATATACCTTTCCTTCCCAGAAGGCATCCATGGTGAGTGTTCAGAAACCGCCCGGTGTCCGTGAACGTCCTTACGCGCAGGTGCTGTTGCCGCCCGCCCTGGTGATGGCCGCGGTGACCGCGGCCGCCGTGTTCCTGGTGCCGGGCGCCGCCCGGACCGCCGTGGCCTGCTGCGGGCTGGTGGCCACGCTGCTGCTGCTCGCCACCGCGGGCGAGGTGGTGCGCCGCGGGCGTGAACTCCGGTCCGTACAGGCCGAGAACGCCCGGCACACCGCGTATCTGGAGCAGTGCGTCGCCGCCCATGACGCGGAGATCGTCCGGCTCGGCTCCGAAGTGCTGCCCCTGGCGCTCGGGAGGCTGCGCGGAGGTGAGCGGCTGCGTGACGTCCTGCGCAACGTCGTCGACGAGGACCCCGAGCTGCGTCATCTTCCCCAGTCCCAGCGCAAGTTGCTCCGCATCGCGCTGCGCGGTGCCGAGCACGAGATCAACATGCGGGACGCCACCCAGCGGGCGTTCGTCACCACCGCCCGGCGCGTGCAGGCCATCGTCCACCAACAGGCCAAGGAACTGCGGGAGATGGAGGAGGACCACGGCCGCAACGCCGAGGTCTTCGACGACCTGCTGCGCGTCGACCACGGCACCGCGCTGATCGGCCGCCTCGCCGACTCGATCTCGGTGCTCGGCGGCGGCCGTCCGGGCCGCCAGTGGCCGGTGCCCGTCTCGCTCTACAGCGTGCTGCGGGGCGCGATGTCCCGCATCCTGGAGTTCCCCCGGATCAATCTCGCCTCGATCGTCAACATCAACATCAAGGGCACCTCGGTCGAGCCGGTCATCCACGCGGCGGCCGAGCTGTTCGACAACGCGACCCGGTACTCCCCGCCGTCGACCAAGGTGCATGTCACCGCCTTCGAGGTGCAGACCGGCCTCGCCATCGAGATCGAGGACGCCGGGGTCAGCCTCAGCGAGGAGGGGCGGGCCCGCGTCGAGCAGATGATCCTGGACGCCCGCGCCGACGACGACGCGCACAACCTCGGTGACAGCCCCCGGCTGGGCCTCGCCGTGGTCGGCCGGCTGTGCAACGCCTTCAGCATGGACGTCTCGCTGCGCGCCTCCGCGTACGGCGGCGTCCGCGCCATCCTCGTCGTGCCGCGCGACATGCTCACCACCGAGCCCGGTGTCGGCGCCGCGCACGGTATCGGGGCCACCGCCGTGCCGATGCCCGAACTCGGCGCGCTGGAGGGCCCCAAGCGCCCGCCCAAGCGCCGCCGCCCCACCGCCCCGCGCATCCCCGCCGCCCCCCTCGCGGTGGAGGACGACGTCCCCGAGGTCACCGAGTGGACGGCGAACGGGCTGCCGCAGCGCCGCAGCCGGGTGACGGTGCCGCTCAGCCGGCGCTGGGCCGAACAGGCCGCCGTCGAACAGGCCGAGCGCGAGGGCCGCCCCACCATGTGGTCCCGCCCCGAACCGGCACCCCGGACCGTCCCCGACCCCGAGCGGCAGAAGCTTCTCGACCGCGAACCGGGTATGTGGGTCGACGCGTTCTGGGACGGCATGAAGAAGGGCAACGAGGGCGCCCACCCGACCGACTTCACCCGGAATCCGACCGCCTACCTGCATCTGATCGACGACTCGGCCGACACCGGGGCCGGCGACGAGAGGGAGCCCAAGTGATCCAGCAGCGTGCCAACTTCGACTGGATGCTCAAGCAACTGCACGACGGCGTACCCGGTATCGAGATGATCGTGGTGCTCTCCTCGGACGGCCTGCGCATCGCCCGCTTCGGCGGCGACCCCGACGCCGCCGACCGGGTCGCCGCCGCCTGTGCCGGGGTGCAGAGCCTGGCCGGCGCGGTCGCCCAGGAACTGCCGGGCAGCAGCGGCGAGATGAAGCTCGTCGTCATCGAGATCGACGCCGGCTACTTCTATCTGATGGCCGCCGGTGACAACGCCTACCTCGCCGTCCTCGCCGACGTGGTGTGCGAGCCCGGCCGGATGGGGGGCATGATGCGCGACCTCGTGGTCCGGATCGGCGCCCACCTCACCAGTCCGCCCCGGCGCGGCGGGCAGGCTGTATGACTCCGCGACGCAGACGGCGCCTGCCGCAGGAGGCGCCCTCCCCGCCGCCGGCCGCCCCCGGGGCGGGCGACGAGGGGGAGAGCGGCAACCCCGAGCGGCTGTACGCCGTCACCGGCCTGCACGACGGCGGCCGGGCGCGGCTCGATCTGGTCACCCTGATCGTGGCGCCCTCGGCGCCCCCGCCGTCCGGCACCCCCGAACAGGCGGCCGTGCTCCGGCTCTGCTCGTCACCCCTGTCCGTGGCCGAACTCTCGGCCTACCTCGGCCTGCCGTTCAGCGCGACGACCGCGCTGCTCTCCGAGCTGATCGGCGGCGGCCTGGTGCGGGCCCACGCCCCGGTCGTCCGCCAGGCCCTCCCCGACCGGACCCTCCTCGAAGCGGTGATGCATGGACTTCAACGCCTCTGACGCCGCCCCCGCCGCGATCCCCGGCCCGCGCACCGAGGAACGCCTCCCGCAGACCGCCCAGGCCGCGGTGAAGATCGTGATCGTGGGCGGCTTCGGCGTCGGCAAGACCACCATGGTCGGCTCGGTCAGCGAGATCAGACCGCTGACCACCGAGGAGACCATGACGCAGGCCGGGATCGGCGTCGACGACGACTACGGCTCCGAGACCAAGACGGCCACCACCGTGGCCATGGACTTCGGCCGCATCAGCATCACCGGGAAACTGGTGCTGTACCTCTTCGGCACCCCCGGCCAGGAACGGTTCTGGTTCCTGTGGAACCGCCTCTTCGAGGGCGCGCTCGGCGCGGTCGTCCTGGTCGACACCCGCCGCCTGGACGTCAGCTTCGACGTCATGGGCCGCCTGGAGGAGCGCGGCGTGCCGTTCATCGTCGCCGTCAACTCCTTCCCGGACGCGCCCCGGTACGCGATCGAGGAGCTGCGCGGCGCGCTCGACCTGGCCCCGGAGATCCCGATCGTCGAATGCGACGTACGCCGCCGCGCCTCCAGCCGGGACACCCTGCTGACGCTGATGCACTTCCTGCACTCCCTCGCCCGGTCCGGCGCCCTGACCTGACCGGGCGCGCGAACCCCACCAGCCGTTTCCCCGAAAGCGATCACTGTGACGCCTGAACCCCAGACCCCGGCAGGCACCCCCGGCACCGCGCCCGGCCCGCCGCCGGGCTGTCCCGCGCACGGCACCGGCCCCGGCGGCCTGCACCGGCTGTACGGCCCCGGCGCGCTCGACCTCGACGCCCTCTACGAGCGGCTGCGCGAGAAGCACGGCCCGGTCGCCCCCGTACTTCTCCACGACGACGTACCCATGTGGGTGGTCCTCGGGCATGCCGAGAACCTGCACATGGTGCGCAGCCCCTCGCAGTACACCCGGGACAGCCGGGGCTGGACCCCGCTGCTGGAGGGCATGGTCAAGCCCGACCATCCGCTGATGCCGCACATCGCCCGGCAGCCGATCTGCGCGCACGCCGAGGGCGACGAGCACCAGCGGCTGCGCGCGGCCGTCACCGCCGCCATGGCCACCATCGACGAGCGCGGGCTGCGCCGGTCCATCAACGGCTCCACCCAGGAACTCGTCAACCGCTTCTGCGGACGCGGCCGGGCCGATCTGGTCTCCCAGTTCGCCGAGCAGCTGCCGATGGCCGTGATGTGCGAGATCCTGGGCATGCCCGAGGAGTACGGCGACCGGATGGTGCAGGCCGCCCGGGACGCGCTCAAGGGCACCGAGACCGCCAACGAGAGCCATGCCTACGTCATGGGCGCGCTCAGCAGGCTCACCACCCGGCGCCGGGCCCGGCCCGAGGACGACGTCACCAGCCACCTGATCACGCATCCGGCGGGGCTGACCGACGACGAGGTCCGCGAGCACCTGCGGCTGCTCCTCTTCGCCGCGTACGAGACCACCGCCAACCTGCTGGCCAACGCGCTGCGCATGGTGCTGACCGAACCGGGCTTCCGCGCGCGGCTGGGCGGCGGGCAGATGACGGTGCCGGAGGCGATCGAGCAGTCCCTGTGGGACGAGCCGCCGTTCAGCACCGTCCTCGGCTACTACGCCAAGCAGGACACCGAGCTGGGCGGGCAGCGCATCCGGCGGGGCGACGGGCTGCTGTTCGCGCCCGCGCCGGGCAACCTCGACCCGCGGGTACGCCCCGACCCGACCGCGCACATGATGGGCAACCGATCCCATCTCGCCTTCGGCGGGGGGCCGCACGAATGCCCCGGGCAGGGCATCGGGCGGGCGGTCGCCGACATCGGGGTGGACGCCCTGCTGACCCGGCTGCCCGACATCCGGCTGGAGTGCGCCGAGGAGGATCTGCGCCGGCGGTCCTCGATCGCGTCCCGGCATCTGCTGGCGCTGCCGGTGCTGTTCGAGCCCAAACCGAAGCAGGACGTCAACCGGGCGCCCAGCATGTCGTCGCTCCACCCGCACCGGGAGGATCAGCGGCTGGAGCCGCCGCGGGAGCGGGCGGAGGCGAAGGCGTACCAGCGGGAGGGGCTGGTGGAGAAGACGGCGGACGAACGGGCGGAGCCGGTCCCGTCCGCCGCGCCGCCCGCCCCCCGGCCGACGCCGACGCCTGCGAACGAGCCGCCGAGCCGCTGGCAGCGGATGTGGCGGTGGCTGCTCGGGGAGTAGGCCGGGCGGAGGTCAGGAGCCCGCCCACTCCTCGGGGGAGGTCCACGCCTGGAGCGTGCGCCCGCTGACGAAGCGGTGCCGGGCGCCGGTGACGGGATCGGTGAACTCCAGCTCACGGGCGAGGAGTTGGAGAGGCCGGCGGAAGTCGCCTGGCGCGGTCGCGGGGGCGACCTCCGGGTAGAGGGGGTCGCCGAGGATGGGGACGCCGAGCGCGTTCAGGTGCACCCGCAGCTGGTGGGTCCGGCCCGTGACGGGCAGCAGCCGGTAGCGGGCCAGGCCGTCCTGCTCGCGGTGGCCGGCGATCTCCACCCGGGTCACCGCGTTGGGCTCGCCCGCCACCTCCCGCGCGGCCAGCACCCCGCGCTCCTTCAGGATGCGGCTCCGCACGGTCCGGGGCAGCTCAAGCTCCGGGTCGTACCGGGCGACGGCCTCGTACTCCTTGCGTACCAGGCGGTCTCTGAACAGGCCCTGGTAGGCGCCGCGTTCGGCGGGGTGGACGGTGAACAGGGCCAGGCCGGCGGTGAGCCGGTCAAGCCGGTGGGCGGCGCCCAGTCCGGGCAGGCCGAGGTCGTGCCGGAGACGGGCGAGCAGGGTCTCGGTGACATGGGAGCCGCGCGGGGTGGTCGCCAGGAAGTGCGGCTTGTCGGCGACGACGATGTGCTCGTCCCGGTACACCACCTCGACCGGGAACGGCACCGGCACCTCCGGCGGCAGCTCGCGGTGGAACCACACGGACATCCCCGGCCGGTACGGTGCCTCCGGCGCCACCGGCACCCCGTCGGCGCCCACCACCGCCCCGGCGTGGAACATCGCCTCGACCATTCCGGGACCGGCGCCCGTGAGGCGCGCCACGAGATGCTCGCGCACCGTGGCCCACCCCCCGTCCCCCCTGTGCACGGGCAGCCGCACCCGCACGGGGTCGACACCCCGGCGCTGGGGGAGCGGGGCGGGCGGGGGCGGCGTACGGCGTCTCATCAGGACCCCAGGATACGGCGCGGGCAATTCGGTTGGCCGGGTGCCGGACGCTTGGCAGGATGCCGCGTATGCCGTTTCTCACCAGCCCGGTGCTGCCCGAAGGGACCCTCTCCCGCCGGCCGCAGCCCGAGATCCCGGCCGGCGCCGGGCTGCTCCTGCGCCCCTGGCGGGCCGGGGACGCGCCCGCCGTCCATGCCGCCTTCCAGGACCCGACGCTCAACCAGTGGCACGCCAGGTCCTGCGACTCCCCGGAGGAGGCCGCCGGCTGGATCGAGAACTGGCACGCGCAGTGGGCGCGCGAGACCGACGCCCAGTGGGCCGTGGTGCACGCGGACACCGGCGAGCTGCGCGGCCGGGCCGCGCTGCGGGAGATCCAGTTGCGGGACGGCGTGGCCGAGGTGGCGTACTGGACGGTGGCGCGGGCGCGCGGACAGGGCGTCGCCCGGCACGCCACGGACGCGCTGGTGCGCTGGGCGTTCCAGGACATCGGCTTCAACCGGCTGGAGCTGATGCACGCCACGGCCAACGAGGCGTCCTGCCGGGTCGCCGCCAAGGCCGGCTTCGCGGTGGAGGGCACCCTGCGCCGGGCCGTGCTGCACCCGGACGGCTGGCACGACATGCACCTGCACGCCCGGCTCAGGGGCGACTGACCCGCCGTTCCCGCCCCCTCACACGGCGGCGGTCTCCTGCTCGGCCTCGATCCGCGCGTTCCACTCCGGCTTGCTGGCCTGCCAGCCGTCCTCGTTGTGACCCAGGCGCCAGTAGCCGGAGATCGACAGGTCCTCGCGCGGAAGCTGGGCCTCCACCCGCAGCAGCCGGCGCAGCTCCTTCACGAAGGACGCCTCACCGTGCACGAAGGCGTGCGGGCGGCCCTCGGGGAACCGAAGCGCCCGTACGGCCTCCAGCAGGGCCTCGCCGACCGGGCGGTCCCCGCGGTGCAGCCAGACGACCCGCACATCGGAGTCGATCTTCTGCTCCTCCTCGGGACCGGCCACCTCCACGAAGGCGTGCGCGAGGGTGCCCGGCGGCAGGGTCTCCAGCGCGCGGGCGATGGCGGGCAGCGCGCTCTCGTCCCCGACGAGCAGGTGCCAGTCGGCCGTCACATCGGGGGCGTAGGCGCCGCCGGGGCCGAAGAAGCGCAGGGTCTCGCCGGGGCGGACCCGGGTGGCCCAGGGCCCGGCCAGGCCCTCGTCACCGTGGATCACGAAGTCGAGGGTCAGCTCCCGGTGCTCGGCGTCCCAGGCACGCACGGTGTACGTACGGGTCACCGGCCACCGCTCGCGGGGGAGTTCGGCCTGGAGCCGCTCCAGGTCGAAGGGCTCCGGGTAGGTCATGCCGACCACCGGGGCGAAGAGGAGCTTCACATAGTGGTCGGTCCAGGCGTCGGCCGAGAAGTCGGCCAGTCCGGCGCCGCCGAGCACGATCCGCTGGACGTGCGGGGTCAGCCGCTCGGTGCGCACCACCTGGGCGGAATGGAGCTTGCGCGGCTTACGCCCCGGACGCTCTGCCATGACGGCCTCCTACTGCCTTGGTTAGGTTTGCCTAAGCTAGCACCTCGCGCCGATGTCCCCCCGGCGTGGGGGGTTCCTCAGTCCAAGCATTTCCCTCGCGGAGGGGGTCGTACTCACGCCTCCAGGGTGCTCAGCAGCCGCTGGAGGGAGCCGCCGAGGCCCCAGCGGGCCGCGAGCGCGTCCAGGGCGGCCGGGTCGCGCGGGGTGTGCGGCAGCGCGGTGTCGACCTCGGGCACGGGAACGTCGGCGGCGACCCGGACGACCTTCGGGGCGACCGCGAGATAGGGGGCCGCCTCGGTGAGGCGCCGCCGCTGGGTCGGGGTGAGCTTCGCCTTCGGGTCGTCCACGGCCGCGATGATCCCGGCCAGGTCCCCGAACTCGGCGAGCAGCTTCGCCGCCGTCTTCTCCCCGACGCCGGGCACGCCCGGCAGGCCGTCGCTCGGGTCGCCGCGCAGCAGCGCCAGGTCCGCGTAGCCACGGCCGTCCACACCGTATTTCTCGCGCAGCCACGCCTCGTCGGTGAGCTGGAGGGTGCCGACGCCCTTGAGCGGGTACAGGACCCGGATCCCGCGGGCGTCGTCCACCAGTTGGTACAGGTCGCGGTCGCCGGTGACGATGTCGACCGGGCCGTCCGCGCGGGTGGTGAACGTGCCGATCACGTCGTCCGCCTCGAAGCCGGCCACGCCCACGCGGGCGATGCCCAGCGCGTCCAGCACCTGCTCGATCACCGGGACCTGCGGGGAGAGGGTGTCCGGGACCTCCTCGGCGTCCGGCGCGCCCTCGTGCTCCTCGGCCACCCGGTGCGCCTTGTAGGAGGGGATCAGGTCGACGCGCCACTGGGGGCGCCAGTCTGCGTCCATGCAGGCCACCAGCCGGTCCGGGCGGTGGTCCTTGACCAGGCGGTCGACGAAGTCCAGCAGTCCGCGCACTGCGTTCACCGGGGTGCCGTCCGGGGCCCGCACGGAGTCCGGCACGCCGAAGTAGGCGCGGAAGTACAGCGAGGCAGTGTCGAGAAGCATCAGTCGTCCGGTCACGCTCGCATCATGCCGCACCCCACCGACAGCGGGCCCGCGCATCGGCCGCCGGTGCCCGGCCAGTACGTCCGCACCGGCCTGGAGGCCCGCGTCCCGAAGGCCGGCGAGGGCCAGGAGCGGGACGCGGTCGGCACCTGGCTCCGGGCCGCCGGGTCCACCACCGTGGAGATCCGGCCAATCACAGAGCGCCACGGAGTCCGGCCGGCGGGAACACCTGGGGCGGTCCGCGCCTTGAAGCAGGTGAACGCCGCGGAACACCGAGGTACGGCGGGCCGCGGCCCTGGCGTGAACCGTGGGGTACCGGCCCGGCGGCGGCGCGGGATGTGAGAGGCGCGTGAAACGGTTTGCCGAACGTGCGTAGGGTGCAGACAACTCAGGACGGGGACACCCGGCCCGAGGTGTCCGGGCAGCCGCGCCACGCGTGAAGGAGGGAGCCGCAGCGATGGGCGACCACAAAGAGCGACAGCCCGTGCGGGTCGGCGCGGCCGTCAGGCGACGCCGCCGGACGCTCGAACTCACCCTCGCGGTCGTGGCCGAGCGCAGCGGCCTCTCGGTGCCCTTCCTCAGCCAGGTGGAGAACGACCGGGCCCGCCCGAGCCGCACCTCCCTGGAGAAGCTCGCCGACGCGCTGCGCACCACGGCCGTGGAACTCCTCGCCGCCGCGGACCCCGCCTGCAGCGTGGACGTCGTACGCGGGGAGCCGGTCGCCGACGGCGACTTCGCCGCCCGTACCCGCGCCCTGGTGCGCGGCCACCACCAGCTGCACGCCTCCGAGTTCACCGGCGACCACGACGCGGGCCGCGAGTTCCAGCACCGCAACGACGAACTGATGTACGTCGCGGACGGTGCCGTGGAGATCGAGGCCGAGGGCCGCGCCTACCGCCTCGGCCGGGGCGACACCCTGTATCTGACCGGAGGCGTCCGCCACCGCTGGCGGGCCACCGTGCCGGACACCCGGGTGATCGTGGTGGCCGTCGCCGAACACATCGAGGCGGTCCAGGACCGGTCCCGGTAGTGCGGGTCGTCTCCCTCGTCCCCTCCCTGACCGAGGCGGTCGCGGTGAGCCTGCCCGGTGTCCTCGTCGGGGCCACCGACTGGTGCGAGCGCCCGGCCGGCCTCGATGTCGTCCGGATCGGCGGCACCAAGAACCCCGACACCGCGCGGATCGCCGCCCTGGCGCCCGACCTGGTGATCGCCAACGAGGAGGAGAACCGCGCCCCCGACCTCGACGCCCTGCGCGCGGCGGGCGTCCCCGTGCTGGTCACCGAGGTGCGGACGGTACCGCAGGCGTTCGGCGAGCTGGAGCGGGTGCTGTCGGCGTGCGGTGCCGCGAGCCGGCCCGACTGGCTGGTGCGCGCCGAGGCGGCCTGGGCCGCGCTGCCGGAGTCGCAGCGGCCGGTGAGCGCCGTGGTGCCCGTCTGGCGCCGCCCCTGGATGGTGCTCGGCCGGGACACCTTCGCGGGCGACGTCCTGGCCCGGCTCGGCGTGCGCCACCTCTACGCAGCACACCCCGAGCGCTACCCCCGCGTCCCGCCGGCCGAGCTGAACGCGGCGGCTCCCGAGCTGGTCGTGCTGCCCGACGAGCCGTACCGCTTCACCGCCGACGACGGCCCCGAGGCGTTCCCCCACCTGCCCTGCGCCCTGGTCAGCGGACGGCACCTGACCTGGTACGGACCCTCGCTGCTCGAAGCCCCCCGCGTGCTGGCCGGGGCGCTGGCAGCAGCGCGCCGCTGAGCAGGCCGCGCACGGTGCCGGTGGCCGCCACGGCCCAGGCGAGGAGGAGCAGGGCGTACAACCCGGCCGCCAGCCCCGCGTAGACGGCCAGGCCGGTGTGCCGGGCCAGGGAGGCCGCGCCGGTGACACAGGTGCCCACCGGGAAGGTGAACGCCCACCACGTCAGCCCGAACCGCATGCCCCGCCGCCGCGCCCGCACCACCTGCGCGGCGGCGAACACCAGCCAGAACAGCGCGAACCCCATGACCGGCACCCCGTACAGCACGGCGAACACGGCGAGCCCCCGGTCGTACGGCGCCGGCACCACGCCCGGCGCCAGGTCCGCGAGCGCGCCGGTGGCGGTGGTGGACTGGCCCAGCGGGCCGAGGACCAGGAACAGGGCCGGGGTCAGCGCCAGTGGCAGCGGGCCGTGGAGCAGCAGGCGGGCCAGGAGCAGGGGCAGCATCAGCAGCGTGGCCGACAGGCTCAGCCCGAAGAGCGCCAGACAGCCCAGCAGCAGCGTCTCGCGCGGCCGGCCCGGCGGCAGGTACGGCACCAGGGCTGGGCCCAGCGCGGCCGACACCATGGGCGCGACCAGCGGGAGCAGCCACACCGGGGTGGCGTCGGCGAGGCCGGGCCGGTGCCGGGTCACCATCAGGTACGGCACCGCCACGGCCGCCGCGAGCCCCAGCGCCGTACCGGCCGTGAACAGCACGGCGTCCAGGGCGACGGCCGCGGGCGTGCCGGTCCAGTACCGGCCGGCCGGGAGCGCGCCACCGCCCACCGCGAGCAGGGCCATGGCCGCGCAGCCGTGGAACGGGGCGGTCGCCGGGTCGAGGAGGTGGGCGCGGGCCTGGTCACGGTGGTGGGTCCAGTGCAGCGCGCGGGCGACGAGGAGGACGAGCAGCAGGAGCAGGGAGAGGGCCCACAGGGCGGCGCAGAGCCGGCGGAGAGGCGAGGGGAGTGCGGCGCCCGCCGAGCCGGCGATCGCCGTGCCCATGACGGCGGCGTACCAGTTCGGGCCGAGGTGGCGGAGGCGGGCTGCGGTGACCATGTCACCAGCCTCCTGGCCTGGATCGGCGCTGACCAGGGAGTTCGTTGCTATGGGGGCATAAGGTGGTCTTATGAGCGAAGAGCAGGCGAGAGGCGGTTCGCTGACGCACCGGGTGCCGGATCTGGGGGCGCTGGAGCTGCTGCTGGCCGTGGCCCGGCTGGGCAGTCTCGGGGCGGCCGCGCGCGAGCTGGGCATCACCCAGCCCGCCGCCAGCAGCCGGCTGCGCTCCATGGAACGGCAGCTCGGCGTCGCCCTGGTCGACCGCTCGCCGCGCGGCTCCCGGCTCACCGACGCGGGCGCCCTGGTCACCGACTGGGCGCGGCAGGTCGTGGCGGCGGCCGAGGCGTTCGACGCGGGCGCCCAGGCGCTGCGCGCCACGCGGGACTCCCGGCTGCGGGTCGCGGCCAGCATGACCATCGCCGAGTATCTGCTGCCCGGCTGGCTGCTCGCGCTGCGCGCCGGGCGGCCGGACACGGCGGTGTCGCTGCTCGCGGGCAACTCGGCCAAGGTCGCCGAACTCCTCCTGGCGGGCGAGGCCGACCTCGGTTTCGTGGAGGGGCTGACCGTCCCCACCGGCCTGGACTCGGCCGTCATCGCCCACGACCGCCTCATCGTCGTCACCGCCCCCGGCCACCCCTGGGCACGCCGCCCCCACCCGCTGAAGGCGGCGGAACTGGCCGCCACCCCGCTCATCCTGCGCGAACGCGGCTCCGGCACCCGGCAGGTCCTCGACGCGGCCCTCGGCGCCCCGGCCCGCCCCCTGATCGAACTCTCCTCCACCACGGCCGTGAAGGCGGCCGTGGGCAGCGGCGCAGGCCCCGCCGTCCTCAGCGAACTGGCGGTGGGCGAGGAACTGGCGACCCGGCGCCTGGTCGGCATCCCGGTGGAGGACGTCTCCCTGCGCCGTGACCTGCGCGCCGTCTGGCCCATGGGCCACCGGCCGGCAGGCCCGGCGAGGGAACTGCTGTCGCTGACCCGGAGTCAGTGACGGTCCGGGCCGGCGGCGGCGATCAGCGCGCGCATCACCCGGTCGTCCGTGCCCATCTCCGGGTGCCACTGGACGCCCAGCACCCAGTCCTCGGGCGCGGGTAGTTCGACGGCCTCGATCGTGCCGTCGGCGGCGTGCGCCGAGGGGACCAGGCCGGGGGCGAGGCGGTCCACGGCCTGGTGGTGGTGGGTCGGGACGCTGGTGCCGTCCGGCTGGATGGCCGCGTACCGGGTGCCCGGCACCGGGTGCACCGGATGCGCGCCGAAGACGCCGACCGTCTCCACATGGCCGTCGAGATGCTGGACGAGGGTGCCGCCCAGGGCGACGTTGAGCAGCTGCATGCCCCGGCAGATGCCGAGCAGCGGGACACGTGCGGCCAACGCGGCCTCGATCAGGGCGAGTTCCCAGGCGTCCCGGGCGGGGGCTGGCGGGCCGCAACGGGGGTCGCGTACGGCGCCGTAGCGGGCCGGGTCGACGTCCGGGCCGCCCGTGACGACCAGGCCGTCCAGGCGGGCCACCACCTCCGGCGCCCGTGCCGGGTCATCGGGCGGGAGCAGGGCGGGGAGGCCGCCGGCCCGGCTCACCAGGCGCGGGTAGGCGGCGGGCAGGAGCGCGGCCTCCAGTTCCCAGACGCCCCAGCGGGCGCCCGCCTCCAGATACGTACTCACGCCGATCAGCGGCCGTCCGCCCAGGTCGTCCATGTGCCCTCCAAAGGTGCTCGCGCATACCTTTGCAGAGCGAGGGTCACGCCAGGAAGCCCCGCAGGAGTGCCGCCGTACCCGCGCAGTGCTCGCGCGCGATCTCCCGCGCCGCCTCCGCGTCCCCCTCCAGCACCGCCTCCACCAGTGCGCCGTGCTGGCGCTGCGAGTGCTCCAGGTTGCGCACCAGCAGCGGGATGCAGTCCAGCAGGTCGTTGACGCCCGCCCGGACCGACGCGTACCGGGCGGCCAGCGAAGGCGAGCCGCACAGCTCGGCCAGGGTGAGATGCAGCAGGGTGTCCCGGCGCCGGTAGTCAGCGAGCGGGGCGTCACGGGTGCGGTCCAGCGCCCGCCGCAGCCGGCCGGCGCCCTCCTCGGTCAGCCCGTGCGCCGCGCACAGCCCGGCCGCGCCCACCTCCAGCACCTCGCGGAAGCGCAGCACGTCCTCGATGTCGACGTCGGCCGTACGGCGCCGCAGCTCGTCCTCGCCGACCCCGTCCGCCCGGCGCAGCACGAATGTGCCGCCGTACCGCCCGCGCCGCGACTCCACCAGCCCCTGGTCGTGCAGCACCCGCAGCACCTCACGCAGCGTCACCCGGCTGATCCCCAGCCGATCCGCCAGCTCCCGCTCGGCGGGCAGCCGTTCACCGTCCGGTACCAGACCGAGCCGGACCACCTGGAGGATCTGCTCCAGCGCCTCCTCGAAGCCGTTGCCCGCCCGCACCGGCCGCAGCACCGCGCCGAGCCGGTCACTCCCCTCCCCGGCCTCCCGGGCCTCCGTCTTCCGTGGCATCCGGTCGCGCCCCCTTCCCAACCAATGGTTCCCCGCCATACCTTATGGCTCGCGGCCGTCCTCGACGGCCGGCGGTGGCTCCCCGGCCGGTCCGCGCGCAGCATGCCCAAGGAGGCCCTCCCGTGGCAGAACGCACACCCCCGCTGAGCGTCGAGGAGCTGCGGGCCCTGGTCGCCGGCGGGGACATCGACACCGTCGTGCTGGCCTTCCCCGACATGCAGGGACGGCTCCAGGGCAAGCGGTTCGCCGCCCGCTTCTTCCTCGACGAGGTACTCGAGCACGGCACCGAGGGCTGCGACTACCTCCTCGCGGTCGACACCGAGATGAACACCGTCGACGGCTACGAGATGTCCTCCTGGGACCGGGGCTACGGCGACTTCGCCATGCGCCCCGACCCCGCCACCCTGCGCCGGCTGCCCTGGCACCCCGGCACCGCCCTGCTCATGGCCGACCTCGCCTGGGCGGACGGCAGCCCGGTCACCGCGGCCCCGCGCCAGATCCTGCGCCGCCAGCTGGAGCGGCTCGCCGTGCTGGGACACACCGCCCAGGCCGGTACCGAGCTGGAGTTCATCGTCTTCAAGGACAGCTACGAGCACGCCTGGGACACCGGCTACCGGGGGCTGACCCCGGCCAACCAGTACAACATCGACTACTCCGTCCTCGGCACCGGCCGCGTGGAGCCCCTGCTGCGCCGGCTGCGCAACGAGATGGCGGGCGCGGGCCTCACCGTCGAGTCCGCCAAGGGGGAGTGCAACCCCGGCCAGCACGAGATCGCGTTCCGCTACACCGAGGCCCTGCGCACCTGCGACCAGCACGCGGTGTACAAGACCGGCGCCAAGGAGATCGCGGCCCAGGAGGGCATGGCGCTCACGTTCATGGCGAAGTTCAACGAGCGGGAGGGCAACTCCTGCCACATCCACCTCTCGCTCGCCGACGAGGACGGCCGGAGCGTGATGGCCGGGGACGACGGCATGTCCGAGGTGATGCGGTACTTCCTGGCCGGACAGCTCGCCGCGCTGCGCGACTTCTCGCTGCTGTACGCGCCGAACATCAACTCCTACAAGCGCTTCCAGCCGGGCTCCTTCGCGCCCACCGCGGTCGCCTGGGGCCACGACAACCGCACCTGCGCGCTGCGCGTCGTCGGCCACGGCCCCTCGCTGCGCTTCGAGAACCGGCTGCCCGGCGGTGACGTCAACCCGTACCTCGCCGTCGCAGGGCTCGTCGCCGCCGGGCTGTACGGCGTCGAGCAGCGGCTCGAACTGCCCGAACCCTGCGCGGGCAACGCCTACACGGCCGACTGCGAGCAGGTGCCCACCACCCTGCGCGAGGCCGCCCAGCTCTGGCAGACCAGCCCGATCGCCGAGGCCGCCTTCGGCGAGGACGTCGTCGCGCACTACGCCAACATGGCCCGCGTCGAACTGGCCGCCTTCGACGCCGCCGTCACCGACTGGGAACTGCGCCGCTCCTTCGAACGCCTGTGAACAGCCCGCCGCCCGTGAACGCTGTGCACACCCCTGAAAGGTGACACCCCCGTGACGGACCCGCACGAGCTGCACGTGATCAACCCCGCCACCGGGGAGCCCCTCGCCACCGTCCCCGCCGCGAGCGCCGACGACGTGCACACCGCCGTCGTCCACGCCGGCCTGGCCCAGCCGGCCTGGGCCGCCCTCGCCCCCGCCGACCGCGCCCGGCTGCTGCGCGGCTTCGCCGGCGCCGTCGACGCGCACAGCGAGGAACTCGCTCTGCTGGAGGTCCGCGAGGCGGGCCACACCCTGGGCAACGCCCGCTGGGGGGCCGGCAACGCCCGCGATCTGCTCCTCTACGCGGCCGGCGGCGCCGAACGCCTCCTCGGCAGCCAGATCCCGGTGCCCGGCGGCTGGAACGTCACCTTCCGCGAACCCCTCGGCGTGGTCGGCGTCATCGCGCCCTGGAACTTCCCCATGCCCACCGCCGCCTGGGGCTCCTTCCCGGCGCTCGCCGCGGGCAACGCCGTCGTCCTCAAGCCCGCCGAGACGACCCCGCTCACCGCGCTCCGCCTGGCCGAACTCGCCCTGGAGGCGGGCCTGCCCGAGCATCTCTTCCAGGTGCTGCCGGGACACGGCCACACCGCCGGACGCGCCCTTGTGGACCATCCGGGCATCGCCAAGATCGTGTTCACGGGGTCCACCCGTACCGGACGCGAGGTCATGGAGCGCTGCGCCCGGCAGGCCAAGCCGGTCACCCTCGAACTCGGCGGCAAGAGCCCCAACATCGTCTTCGCCGACGCCGACCTGACATCCGCCCTCGATCCCTTCTCCTTCCTCGACAACGCCGGCCAGGACTGCTGCGCCCGCACCCGCGTCCTGGTCCAGCGCGAGGTCTACGACGAGGCCCGCGCCCTCCTCGCTGACGCCCTCGCCGCGGTCGTCGTGGGTGACCCGGCCGACGAGAAGACGCAGATGGGCCCACTGATCTCCCGCGCCCAGCTCGACCGCGTCCGCTCCTACGTCCCCGACGGCGCCCCCGCCCTGCGCGGCACCGCCCCGGACGGACCCGGCTTCTGGTTCCCGCCGACCGTGCTCACCGACGCGGCCCCCGACAGCCCGGCCGCCCGCGAGGAGATCTTCGGGCCCGTCGCCGTCCTGCTGCCCTTCGACGACGAGCGGGACGCGATCCGGCTCGCCAACGACACCCCCTACGGGCTCTCCGGCTCCATCTGGACCCGCGATCTCGGCCGCGCCCTGCGCGTCTCCGGGGCCGTCCGCGCGGGCAACCTGTCCGTCAACTCCCACTCCAGCGTCCGCTACTGGACCCCGTTCGGCGGCTTCAAGCAGTCCGGACTCGGCCGCGAACTCGGCCCGGACGCCCTGACCGCCTTCACCGAGACCAAGAACGTCTTCCTCAGCACGGAGGGGCCCGCCTAAGTGACCGAGACCGAAGCTCCCGTCTGCCGCCGCCTGGTCGGCCGCACCGCCGTCGTCACCGGAGCCGGCAGCGGCATCGGGCTGGCCACCGTGCGCCGGCTGGCCGCCGAGGGCGCCCGCGTGGTCTGCGCCGACATCGACGAGACCAGCGGCAAGGCCGCCGCCGAGGGGGTGGACGGCCTGTTCGCGCGGACCGACGTCACCGACCCCGGACAGGTCGAGGCGCTGTTCGAGGCCGCCCACGACGCCTACGGCAGCGTCGACATCGCCTTCAACAACGCCGGTATCTCACCGCCCGACGACGACTCCATCCTGGACACCGGTCTTGAGGCGTGGAAGCGGGTGCAGGAGGTCAACCTGACCTCCGTCTACCTGTGCTGCAAGGCCGCGCTGCCCTACATGCGGCGCCAGGGCCGGGGTTCCATCATCAACACCGCCTCCTTCGTGGCCCGGATGGGCGCGGCCACCTCGCAGATCTCGTACACCGCGTCCAAGGGCGGAGTGCTCGCCCTGTCCCGCGAACTCGGGGTGCAGTTCGCCCGCGAGGGCATCCGGGTCAACGCCCTGTGCCCCGGCCCGGTCGACACCCCGCTGCTCCAGGAGCTGTTCGCCACCGACCCCGAGCGGGCCGCGCGCCGCCTGGTGCACATCCCGCTGGGCCGGTTCGCACGGGCCGACGAGATCGCCGCCGCCGTCGCCTTCCTCGCCAGCGACGACGCCTCCTTCGTCAACGCCACCGACTTCCTGGTGGACGGCGGCATCTCCGGCGCGTACGTCACGCCGCTGTAGCCGAAAGGTGTACGGTCCCCGTCCCATGCGACAGCTACTCGCCTGGTCCCTGGCCGCGGCCGCCGCCCTCACGGCCGCCCCCGCCCCCACCGCGGCGGCAGCCCCGTCGAACTGTCCGAGGCTGAGCACCAGTTGGTACGGCGACAACCGCGCGCACCTCCAGCGGGTCATCGACTCCTACGGCACCTGTTCCGGACACCGCGGCGCGGTCGCCGCGTTCGACTGGGACAACACCGTCACCAAGAACGACGTCACCGACGCCACCCTCTCCTGGGCCCTGCGCCACGACGCGCTGCCCCGCCCCGCCCGCTGGAAGGACACCAGCGCCTGGATGACCGCCGCCAGGGACCGCGCGCTCACCGCCGCCTGCGACACCGGCGCGGACGGCTCCCTGCGCACCTCGGACCGGTCCCGCTGCACCGACGAGATCGTGGAGATCCGGGAGAAGGGGACCACGACGAGCGGTGCCGCCGCCTTCGCCGGCACCTGGAACCACCGGCGCACCGTCCCGCGGTACGCCTGGGTGCCCCAGCTCTTCGCCGGCCGCACCCCGGCCCAGCTCTCCTCGTACGCGGCCGCCGCCCGCACCGAGGCGCTGGCCGCCCCCGTCGGCGCCACCCGCACCCTGGGCACCCACACCGTCCCCGCCTACGTCCGCTACTACGACCAGCAGCGCGACCTCATCCGCACCCTGAGGCGGGCCGGATTCCGGGTGTACATCGTCTCGGCCGGCTCCGAGCCGGTCACCGAGGTCTGGTCGCGCGGGGTCGGCGTCGACGCCGCGCACACCATCGCCATCCGCTCCGTCCTCGACCAACGCGGCCGCATCACCACCCGCAACGAGGGCTGCGGCGGCACCGGGGCGAACAAGGGCGAGGTCATCCCGTACATCGACGGCAAGCGGTGCTGGATCAATCAGGACGTCTACGGGATTCGCGGCCCCGCCGCCTGGCGGAAGCAGCCCCGGGGGCAGCGGATCGCCGTAGGCGCCGGCGACGCGGACACCGACGTCACCTTCGTCTCCGACGCCACCGGCGCCCACCTGGTCCTCGACCGCCACAAGGCCGAGCTGATGTGCCGGGCCCACGACGACGCGGACGGCCGCTGGGTGATCAACCCGATGTTCATCGAGCCGCTGCCCCGCAGGACCGACCCGTACCCCTGCTCCACGACCGCCTACAACGCCCCCGACGGCGGCCACACCCCGCTGCTCCGCCCGGACGGCTCGGTGGTGCCGGACCAGGCCGGCACCGTGTACTGAGGGCCCGTCAGAGGAACGCGTGGCCCTCGCCCCGGTAGGTGGGCACGGTCGCCGTGACCGTGTCCCCCTCCACCAGGTGCAGCACGTCGAACCGCTCGCACAGCTCACCCGCCTTGGCGTGCCGGAACCACACCTTGTCGCCGATCAGCAGGTCGTCGGCGGGCGAGCCCAGCAGCGGCGTCTGCACCTCCCCGGCACCCTCCTGCGGGTCGAAGCGCAGCCCCTCCGGCAGATACGGCACCGGCAGCCGGTCCGCGCCCGGAGCGCCCGACGCCGGATAGCCGCCGCCCAGCACCGTCACCACGCCCACCCCGGGCCGCCGGACCACGGGCAGCGCGAACAGGGCGGCCGGACGGCCCCTGAACGACGTGTAGTTGTCGAACAGCCGAGGCAAGTACAGCCCCGAACCCGCCGCGATCTCCGTCACCGCGTCCTCGGCCGCCGTGTGCTGCACACTGCCCGTGCCACCGCCGTTGACGAACTCCAGCTCCGGCGCCACCGCCCGCACCGCCCGTACGGCCGCCCCGCGTCGCTCGGCCAGCTCCCGCCGGGCCGCCGTCTGCATCAGCCGCACGGCACGCGAACGCACCGGCCGCCCGGCCAACGCGTCGCCCACGCCCGCCACATGACCCTCGTACCCCATCAGACCCACCAGCCGGAAGCCCCGCCGTCGGCTCACCGACCGGGCCAGCGCGGCCAGTCGGGCGGGGGAGTGCAGCGGGGAACGGCGGGCGCCCACCCGGAACCGGCCGCCGAGCAGACGTAGCGAGGTGTCCAACTCCAGGCAGACCTTGACCACTTCACGCCCGCCCGCCCGCGAGGCGTCGATCAGGTCCAGCTGGGCCACGTCGTCCACCATCACGCTGACCGAGGCGGCCAGCTTGGGATCGGCGGCCAGTTCCGCGTACCCCGCCCGGTCGGCGGACGGGTAGGCCAGCAGCACGTCGTCGAAGCCCGAACGCGCCAGCCACAGCGACTCGGCCAGCGTGAACGACATGACCCCCGCGAAACCCTCCCGCGCCAGCACCCGCTCCAGCAGGGCGCGGCAGCGCACGGACTTGGAGGCGACCCGGATCGGCTTGCCGTCCGCCCGGCGCACCAGATCCGCGGCATTGGCGTCGAAGGCGGCCAGATCCACGAGGGCGAGCGGGGCGTCGTAGGCGGCGGTGGCCCGGTCGTACCGGGCCCGGTCGGCGGTACGCGCAGTCATGACGGCAGCCTGCCAGACGCGATTACCAGAGGGTAGGGGGATGTTCCGGGCAGATGCCCCGGCCGCACCGACCGGGTCCGTCCCGCCGGCCCGGAACCCGTAAAGTGACGCGCACGCACGGCGGAAAACACCCGGCCGCGGCGCTGAACCGGGATGCCGGTCCAGCCGTACGGGTATGCGTGCCCGGACGGAACTCGTCCTACGGGCCGCGGCCGCCGACCACGACGGCCCGCGCACGAGAGTCGGCCCGGTCGCCAGGAAACGGGGGGTGCATGAGCACGGAAGCGCGCCGCGCCCCGTTCCCTCCCCGCCCCACCGAGGACCCGGTACCCGCCCGGAAGGCCGAACCGGACCTCCCTCCGGTCGAGGACGAGCCCTCGGTGTTCGCCCCGCGCCGCCCGCTGGAGCGGCCCCGCGAGACCCGGTCGCCCGTCCCGGAGGCCCGGCTCACCACACCCCCGCCGCCCCCGCCGGCCTCCGCCCGCTTCCCCGACACCCCGCCGCCGACGCGCGTCCCGGCCGAGTCGCCCGCGGAGGTCCCCACCTGGCCGCGGCCCGTACCTGCGGCCCCCGAGCCGCCCGCCTGGAGCCCGGCCCACGCTCCCGCGCCCGACCCCGCCCTGTCCTGGAACGCGCCCTGGCCGGCCGGCGAGTTCGGGCAGCGCGAGCGGTACATCGGGCAGCCCGAGCCGTACATCGAGCAGCCCCAGCGGTACATCGGGCAGCCCGAGCCGTACGAGGAACCCGCGCGCGGGCTCGGGCCGCTGGCCCGGCTGCGCAGCCGTACCGGCGTCGCCGCCGTCTGTGTCGTCCTCGGGCTCGGCCTCATCGGCGGTGCGCTGGCCGGGAGTCTGCTCACCGGGAAGGACAGCGAAGCCGCCGCCGACAGCGGGTTCGCCACCGCCGGGGCGCTCTGGCACAACGCGCCCGTCGACCAGCTCTTCCCGCCCACTGTCGAGGGCACCGGCGCCGGACCCGGCGGAGCCGACCGCAGCTGGACCCGGATCGCGGTGGCCCCCGACACCGGCTGCGCCGGCGCCTTCGACCCGCTGCTGCTGCGCGCCCTCGCCCCCGTCGGCTGCGCCCGCCTGCTGCGCGCCACCTACACCGACGCCACCCAGACCCATGTCACCACCGTCGGCCTGCTGTTCACCAAGGCCGACCCCGCCGCCATGACCGGGCTCGCCGCCCGCTTCCGCGACGAGCGCCTGGACCGCCGCACCGACCTGCTGCCCCTGCCCTACCCCGCCAAGGGCACCCCCGCCGCCGGGTTCGGCGCCAGGCAGCGTGCGAGCTGGACGGTCAGCGTCCTCACCGACGCCCCGGTCGTCGCCTTCGCCGTCTCCGGCTGGGCCGACGGCCGGACCGTCGACACCCCGCAGCCCGCCGCGGAGGCCGTACGCTCCGGCGCCACCTCCGCACCCGCGCAGGCCGGCCTCGGCAACGAGGCCCAGGGGCTCGCCGACCGCATCCAGCGGCGACTGCGCAAGACCGTCAGCCCGGCCACGGAGAAACCCTCATGAGGCGCCGTGTCCGCACCGCGTCGAGTCTGCTGCTCGCCGGCGGGCTCGTCCTGCTGCCCGCCTCCGCCGCCCACGCCGACGGCATCCGCGCCCAGCAGTGGGGGCTGTCCGCGCTCCACCTCAGTGAGGCATGGCGCACCACCCGGGGGCAGGGCGTCACCGTCGCCGTCCTGGACACCGGGGTGGAGGACGACCACCCCGACCTCGCCGGCAACGTGCTGCCCGGCAAGGACATGGTCGGCTTCGGCGCCGGTCCTGGCGACCGCGCCTGGGCCCGGCACGGCACCGCCATGGCCGGCATCATCGCCGGTCACGGACACGGACCCGGCAACGGCTCGGGAATCATGGGCGTCGCGCCCGAGGCGAAGATCCTCCCCGTCCGGGTCATCCTGGAGGACAAGGACCCCGCCCGCGGCAAGGCCCGCGTCAGCCGGGGCAACGCCCTCGCCGACGGCATCCGCTGGGCCGCCGACCACGGCGCCGACGTCATCAACCTCTCCCTCGGCGACGACTCAGACTCCGCGCACCCCGAGGCCGGGGAGGACGAGGCCGTGCAGTACGCCCTCCGCAAGGGCGTCATCGTGGTCGCCTCGGCGGGCAACGGCGGCGACAAGGGCGACCACGTCTCCTACCCGGCCGCCTACCCCGGCGTCATCGCCGTCACCGCCGTCGACCGCTACGGCACCCGCGCCTCCTTCTCCACCCGCCGCTGGTACGCCGCCGTCAGCGCGCCCGGCGTGGACGTCGTCATCGCCGACCCCGACCACCGCTACTACGAGGGCTGGGGCACCTCGGCCGCCTCCGCCTTCGTCTCCGGCGCGGCCGCCCTGCTCAGGGCGGACCGCCCGAAGCTGACCCCGCCCCAGATCAAGAAGGTGCTGGAG
>NZ_JBHXLV010000090.1:0-25023 GCF_042721685.1 Streptomyces sp. NPDC058459
TCCGCCCCGATTAAGTCTGCTATATCCAGAAAATACCCTTGACCCCTACTCCTGGGGGTCAAGGGGTCGCAGGTTCAAATCCTGTCGTCCCGACTTTACGAAGTCGCAGGCGAGGGCCGGTTACGGAGAATTCCGCAACCGGCCCTCGGCCATGCCGGTCGAAGCAACCACCACCCTGCCGGAGCTCCGGTCCACGGCCAGGCTGACCCTCGTTTCGGACCAGAGCTTCCAGGAGAGCCACGCCAACGTCACCCTGCGGGACACCCCCAGGACGACCTGACGGTAAGACGTCAGCCGGGGTCGGCCGCTGAGCGCCGGGGTGCGCGCTCTGCCAGTTCCTCCTCGGTGACGAGTTCGAGGAGGGGTTTGTCCGGTGCGCAGAACATCGTGGCCAGGAAGCGGAGAGGGATGTCGGTGCGGTGGTTGGCGTCCTGGTAGTGGATCAGGTCACCACCCGGCTCCCAGAAGGCTTCGCCGGCCTGGACCACCCGCGGCGGCTCTCCCTCCAGTTCGAAGAGCATCTCGCCCTCCACCACATAGCCGAACACCGGGCCTGAGTGCCGGTGGGGAGGGGTGCCAGGGTCTCCGGGAGGGAACTCGACCCGGGCGGTGACGACGTGCGCGCCGTCGGGGAAGACGGGGGGCTGCGCTTCGCCGATCACGGTCACGGCGGTCTTCCACGCCTCGGACCGGGGTCCGGGAGTGGGCTCGTCATTCTGGGACATCGCGATACCTCTGTCCGGGTTGCGGGTCAGTCGTGGTGCTGGAGCCACTGCTCGTACGAAGTGGCGCCGATGTGGGCTCCCGGCGGGGCGGTGATGGCGTCCTTCGGGATCTGCCCGAAGAGACCGGCGTTCTCGTCGACGATCACGTCACGGCCGTCCGGGTGGACCTGGAGGGTGAGGCGGCCGAGGTCGTCGAGGGGGAAGACATCGGGGCCCGCGACATTGACGATGCCGTTCCGGGGCGGGGCGGTCGCGGCGTCGGCCAGCGTGTCCACCACGTCCTCGACGGCGACCGGCTGGAGCCGGGTGGTGGGCAGCCGCACGGTGTCACCCGACGTGGTCCAGGACATGATCGGCTCGACGAAGTCCATGAACTGCGTGGCCCGCACGATCGTGTACGGGATCGGTCCGGCCTCGATCAGACCCTCCTGCTCTAGTTTCGCCTGGTAGTAGTCCACGTCCGGCACCTGGTCGATCCCGACGATGGACAGCAGCACCACGTGACGGATACCCGCCTCCTCGGCCGCGCGCAGCAGCGTCTGTGTCGTGGTGCGGAAGAACGGGGCGGCGGACTCGTCGAAGCTGGGCGCGTCGATGGTGTTGACGACGGCGTCGGCGCTGGCCAGCGCCTGCCGGCACCCTTCTCCGGTCAGCAGGTCGACCCCGGTGGACCTGTCGTGGGCGGCGATCTCGTTGTCCGTCGTGCGCAACTTCTTCACCAGGCGCGATCCGACGAAGCCGCCCGCTCCGATGACGGCGATCTTCATATGAGAGGTCCCTTCCGGTCAGCGGCTGAAGGCGAGCGCGGCGGCCGTAGCACAGGTGAGACCGGCCACCGCACCCAGCGTGTATCCCACACAGCGCAGCCGCAACACGCGATAGCGCTCCTCGTACTCGCCGCGCAGCGACCGGCAGCGGGCCGCGACGCGCTCCAGATCCTGCCGGGCACGGCGCAGGCTCTCGGAGATGTGGAGCCGCTCCATCTCCTCGCGCTGCGCCGTGGTCAGCCACTCCATGTGGTCGGCGAACTCCCGCGCACGCTGTTCGGCCACCGCGATGGTTGCCTGCCACAGCAGGTATCCCTCGACCTCGTTGCCGAGTTCGGCGCCCTCGGCCTGCTGCCCCGGCGGTCTCGTCATGGTGGTCTCCGCACTCAGTGCCCGATGGCGTACGCTTCGCGCTCCGCCCGCGCGATGTCCGGGTGGTGCAGGTCGAACGCCGGGGATTCGCTGCGAATACGCGGCAGGGTGACGAAGTTGTGCCGCGGCGGCGGGCAGGAGGTCGCCCACTCCAGCGAGCGGCCGTAGCCCCACGGGTCGTCCACCTCGACCGGCTTGCCGTACTTCGCCGTCTTCCACACGTTGTAGAGGAACGGGAGCACCGAGAGGCCGAGCAGGAACGAGAAGATCGAGGACACCGTGTTCAGCGCGGTGAAGCCGTCGGCCGACAGGTAGTCGGCGTACCGGCGCGGCATGCCCTCGGCGCCCAGCCAGTGCTGGACCAGGAAGGTGCCGTGGAAGCCGGTGAACAGCGTCCAGAAGGTGATCTTGCCCAGGCGCTCGTCCAGCATCTTGCCGGTGAACTTCGGCCACCAGAAGTGGAAGCCGGCGAACATCGCGAAGACGACCGTACCGAAGACCACGTAGTGGAAGTGGGCCACCACGAAGTACGAGTCGGAGACGTGGAAGTCCAGCGGGGGCGAGGCCAGGACGACACCGGTCAGACCACCGAAGAGGAACGTCACGAGGAATCCGGCGACCCACAGCATCGGTGTCTCGAAGGAGACCGAGCCCTTCCACATCGTGCCGATCCAGTTGAAGAACTTCACACCGGTCGGCACCGCGATGAGGAACGTCATGAAGGAGAAGAACGGCAGCAACACGCCACCGGTGACGTACATATGGTGCGCCCACACCGTCACCGACAGACCGGCGATCGCGATCGTGGCCGCGATCAGACCCATGTAGCCGAAGATCGGCTTGCGGGAGAACACCGGGATGATCTCGGTGACGATCCCGAAGAACGGGATCGCGATGATGTACACCTCCGGATGGCCGAAGAACCAGAAGAGGTGCTGCCACAGCAGGGGCCCGCCGTTGGCCGCGTCGAAGACGTGCGCACCGAACTTGCGGTCCGCCTCCAGAACCAGCAGCGCCGCCGCCAGCACCGGGAAGGCGAACAGGACCAGCACGCTGGTCAGCAGCACGTTCCACACGAAGATCGGCATGCGGAACATGGTCATACCGGGAGCGCGCATGCAGACGATCGTGGTGATGAAGTTGACCGAGCCGAGGATCGTGCCGAAGCCGGAGAAGGCCAGACCCATGATCCACAAGTCGCCGCCGACACCGGGCGAGCGGATCGCGTTGGTCAGCGGGGAGTAGGCGAACCAGCCGAAGTCGGCAGCGCCCTGCGGGGTGATGAAGCCGCTGACCGCGATGAGCGAGCCGAACAGGTAGAGCCAGTAGGCCAGCATGTTCAGCCGGGGGAACGCCACGTCGGGCGCGCCGATCTGGAGCGGCATGATCCAGTTCGTGAAGCCGGCGAACAGGGGAGTGGCGAACATGAGCAGCATCACGGTGCCGTGCATCGTGAACGCCTGGTTGTACTGCTCGTTGGAGATGATCTGGAGGCCCGGACGGGCCAGCTCGGCGCGCATGAGCAGCGCCATCACGCCACCGAACAGGAAGAACCCGAACGACGTCGCCAGATACAGCGTGCCGATCGTCTTGTGGTCGGTGGTCGTCAGCCACTTCACGACGATGTTTCCGGGCTGCCTGCGCTGGATGAGAAGCTCGTTCTCGCTCGAGTCCTCAGCCGCCGGCTCGGGCTGATTGATGATTGTCACAGGTCGCGCTTCTCCTGATACTCGAGTTCCACCCGCGCCGTGGCGTCAGTGACGGTCATCCTCGCTGCTCGGGCCGGACCCCGAATTCCGGAGCGGCCGACACGCCGCCGATCGGGGGGTTTTGGCACCCGAATGCAGTAACAGGCTCAGGTCGACGCGGTACAGGGTTCCGCGCTACCGGCGTGCGCGGCGGATGCGGATGGGACCGCGCGCCTCGGCCTCCGTGACGGGCTTGCCGGCCTGGGTCACCTCGACCTCACCGGCCGCCACCAGCCGCCAGGCCGCGCGGCGGGCCGGTTCCATCAGTTCCCGCCAGCCGTCGTCGTCACCGTCGTAGGCCGCGCGGGCGGCGTCGGACGGGCAGATCGAAGAGGTCGCGGCACGGCGCTCCAGCAGGCTGACGATGGCCTGCTCGACGCGCTGGTCCGGGTCCGTCACATGACCAGTGTGGCAGCGTTCCGGCCGGCGGGCAGGGGGATCAGAGCCGGGTGGCCGTGCTGATCAGCCCGGCGAGGGCGACGGAACGGCTGTGCGCGGGCCAGGCGATGTGGGTGACGACCGGTGGCGCGTCGGTCAGGGGCACTGCGGCGTGCTCGGACCACAGCCAGGCGCGGGCGGACTCGGGGAAGACGGCCATGGTCCGGCCCAGCGCGATCAGTTGGGCCAGCTGGGTCTGGTCGTGGATCTCGGGGCCCGGCCCCGGCGGGTACGCACCGTGGCGGGGCCAGCGGGCGGGCGGCAGGCCGGGGACATCGGTGATGCCGGCCATGGTGAGGGTCGCCTGCGCGGCGAGCGGGTGCCCGGCCGGCAGCACCGCGATCTGGCCCTCGCGCATCAGCTCCTCGTGGTCGAACCCGGCCAGGGAGTTGAACGGGGCGTGCAGGAGAGCCACGTCGGCGCGGCCGTCGCGCAGCATCTCCTCCTGCTCGCACATGCCGCCGGGCAGCACCTCGATCTCGGCGGCGCCGGGTTCGGCCGCGTAGGCGCCGAGCAGCTGCTGGAGCAGGTCGTGGGAGGCGGCTGCCTTCACCGCCAGCACCAGCCGGTCACGGGAGCCCCCCGCACGGTCGGCGCCGCCCGCGCGGCGGGTGCGGCGGGCGGCCGCGGTGGCCGCGTCCAGGGCCACCCGGCCCTCGTGCAGCAGTACCTCGCCGGCGCCGGTCAGGGAGACGCCCCTGCGGTCACGCGCCAGCAGGGAGACCCCGAGGCGCCGCTCCAGCCGCTGGATCGCCCGGGACAGCGGCGGCTGGGCCATGCCGAGGCGCTCGGCCGCGCGGCCGAAGTGCAGCTCCTGTGCGACCGCCATGAAATACCGCAGCTCTCGGGTCTCCAGCGCGTCCATGGCGTCAGCGTAGACCCGGTGATACCCGCCAGGTATCACAGGCCACCGCATCGGTGTTGGCACCACCCCCGGCCTTGGGGTGAGCATCGAAGTATGAGTGAAGCGAAGAGCGCGCTGGTGACCGGCGCGAACAAGGGAATCGGGTACGAGATCGCGGCCGGGCTCGGCGCCCGCGGCTTCCGGGTGGGCGTCGGCGCGCGCGACGAGACGCGGCGCGAGGCGGCCGTCGAGAAGCTCCGGGCCGCCGGGGTGGACGCCTTCGGAGTGCCGCTGGACGTGACCGACGACCGGAGCGTGGCCGATGCCGCCGCACTGGTCGGACGGGAGGCGGGAGGCTTGGACGTCCTGGTCAACAACGCCGGCATCCCCGGCGACATGGGGCCGGACTGGGTGCAGGACCCCACCACGATCGACCTCGGCATGGTCCGTGAGGTCGTGGACACCAACGTGTTCGGCGTCATCCGGGTGACCAACGCGATGCTGCCCCTGCTGCGCCGGTCGGCCGCGCCGCGCATCGTCAACGTCTCCAGCTCCGTCGGCTCCCTCACCCGCCAGGCGGACCCGGACATCGAGGTCGGGCCGGTCATGGCGGCGTACGCCCCGTCGAAGACGTTCCTCAACGGTGTCACCGTGCAGTACGCCCGCCGGCTCGCCGGGACCGGCATCCTGGTCAACGCCATGTGCCCCGGGCTGGTCGCGACCGACTTCAACGGCTACGCGGGCTCGCGCACCCCCGAGCAGGGCGCGGCCACGGCGATCAGGCTCGCCACCCTGCCCGACGGCGGGCCGAACGGATCGTTCTTCGAGGACGCGGGCGTCGTGCCCTGGTGATCCGGCGTCAGGCGGCCGCGCCCCCGTCCACGACCAGGTCGGCGCCGACCCGCGGAGGCCGCGTCGGGCGGAGCCGGGTACAGCACCGCCGCCGCGACCTCCGCGGCGGACGGGACGCGCCCCCGCGGGGACGCGTCCTTCATCCGCGCCACGCGGGTGCCGTCTACTTGACCTGGCCGAAGGGGTCCTGGACGGTGTGGCCGTTCGCGTTGTTCCAGAAGTTCTGGATGAGGTAGCCGTACTCGGGCAGTTCGTTCAGGAACGGCTCGAACATGGCGTTCGCGGTAGGCAGCTTCCAGTCGGCCTGGAGTTCGCAGCCGAGGGCGAAGGTGGTGACCAGTTCGGCCCCGGCGTTCGCCATGCGGGACATGGCCGCCTGTGCCTCGTACTGGTTCCAGGCGCCGCAGGCGTCGACGACGGGGAAGATGCGGTAGCCGTCGTTCAGCATGGCCAGGGTCGGCATCGCCGTACAGGTGCCGATGGTGACGCCGGCGATGATCACGTGCGTGCGCCCGGTCCGGGTCATCAGCTCCTCCAGGGCCGAGCGGAAGCTCGGGTCCTCGTAGCAGTTGACGATCCCGGTGCGGCGGTAGACCGGCTCGTCCGGGAAGAGCTCCTTCAGCTCCGGGATCGTGTCGCCGTTCTGCCACTGGGCGTTGGAGGAGCTGAGCAGGACCGGGATGTCCAGGGCCTTGGCGATCCGGCCGAGTCCCAGGACGTTCGCCCGCAGTGTGGCGAGCGACTGGAAGTCCCGGATGCTCGCCATGAGGCCGATCTGGTGGTCGATCAGCAGCACGACGCTGTTCTGCGGGGTGGGCTTCTCGTAGGGCGTGCGGCCGGCCGCGCGGGCCTCCTCGGGGGAGGTCTCGTAGGGCTGGACGCCGTCGGTGACGGGGCTGACGATCTCAAGGTGTGACATGAATCCTCTTCCCTCGAAAGTTGTCGCTACAACTAAAAGAGTAGGGGAGAGAGGTTGTAGCGTCAACCTCTTGGCTACGATGTCCTCATGAGCACTCGCTGGCTGGATTCACAGGAGATGCACGCCTGGGTGCGCCTGGTCGCCGTGCTGGAACTGCTGCCGGGTGTGCTCGACGCACAGCTGCGCCGCGACGCCGACCTGACCCACTTCGACTACCACGTCCTCGTCGTGCTCTCCCAGGCAGGCGAGGGCAAACTGCGGATGACGGCCCTGGCCGACCGCACGAACGCCACCCTCCCCCGGCTCTCCCACGTGGTGCGCAGGCTGGAGGAACGCGGGCTGGTGGCCCGCTTCCCCTGCCCGGAGGACAAGCGGGCCACCGACGCCCGTCTCACCGAGGCCGGCCGGGAGAAGCTCGCCGCCGCCGCTCCCGGCCACGTGGCCACCGCAAGGCACCACGTCATCGACGCCCTCACGCCGGAGCAGCTGGACCAGCTGGCCGGCATAGCCGACGCTGTACTCGAGCGCCTGGACCCCGAGGGTGCCGTGGTCAAGCCGCTCGACCGGCAGGCGTGACCGGATGCCGGTCGAGGGTCACGGCTCGGTGCTGACGTGCCGTCAGGCCGCCCCGCCCCGCTCGCGCGGGATCTTCAGCCCCGCCTCCACCGCCAGCGGCAACCGGTTCTCCGCCGGGGGCAGCGGGCAGGTGGCCAGGTCGGTGTAGGCGCAGGGCAGGTTCGCCGCCCGGTTGAAGTCGAGCACCACCGTGCCGTCGGCGGCGGGCGGCGCCAGCGAGAGGACCCGGTTGGCGGCGTACGTGGTGCGGCCGGAGGTCTCGTCGGTGAACAGCACCGTCAGCCCGCCGGGCGCCCCGCCGGGGAAGGCGGTCAGGGACAGGGGGCGGCCCTCCAGCTCGAACGTGATCCGGCCGGGCGCGTCGTACACGTGCTCAAGGCCCTCCACCGCGGCGCCCACGGTGGTGGGGCGGGGCTCGGGGAAGGGTTCGTAGCGGCCCGTCACCGCCCAGCGCGGATCGGGGGCGTAGGCCGGGGTGCCGGCGAAGGCGGTGCGCAGCGGGGCGTCCGGGTGCCGGGGACGGACGATGTCGTGGCCGCCGCGCTTGGCCACCTCGATCACGGCGTCTCCCCACACCGCCTCGACGCCGCCGCGCTCGGGGAGGACGCCGAAGTGGTGCACCCCGCGCACCGGCTCCCCGGCCACGGTCAGCTCCTCGTCGTCGTCCAGGGCCACGGTGACGCCGTCGGGGCCGGTGTGCCAGGTGCCCGGGGCGTCGGGGAAGCGCCGCGGCTGCTCGTCCAGCCAGTTCAGACTGGTCACCGCGAGGAAGCCGTGCGGGTCGGCGAGGCGTTCCTCGTGCGCGCGGTACCAGTCGAGCCAGGACTCGGTGAAGACGTGCGGGTCGCCTGCGGGGGCGTGGGTGGTCATCGGTGCTCCTTCGTCGTTGCTGCGAGGGGTGTACGAGGGGTGGGCTCAGGCCGCCAGTCCGCCGAGCAGGGCCCAGGTGCGCAGCCGGGCCGCGTCCCCGGCGATCTCGGTGCCGCTGAAGACCACCTCGGTCGCTCCCGCGTCCCGGTAGCGGCGCACCTCGGCGGCGACCGTCCGCTCGTCACCGATCGCGGCCAGGTCCGACGCCCGGCGGGCGCCGGAGAGTTCGATGACCCGGGCATAGGACGGGATCTGCTCGTAGAACGCGAGCTGTTCGGTGGCCGTCTCCCGAACCGCGTCCGCGTCGTCGGTGACCACGCCGGGCACCAGGGCCACGATCCGGGGCGCGGGCCGCCCCGCCGCCTCGGCCGCCGCGGTGACCGCCGGGACGATGTGCCGCTCCAGCGCCCGCGGCCCGGCCAGGTACGGCAGGATGCCGTCCGCCAGTTCGCCGCTGACCTTGAGCGCCTGCGGGCCCATCGCGGCGACCAGTACGGGCACGCCGTCCTCGGCGCCCGGTACCCGCGCGGGGATCGGGGTGACTGCGGTGAGCAGTTCGCCGTGGAAGTCGGCGTTCCCGGTCTCGGTCAGCTGCCGCAGCGCGGTGAGGAACTCGCGCAGCCGGGCGACGGGACGCTCGAAGGGCAGCCCGAACCCGCCCTCGGTCAGCAGCTTGGTGCCCAGAGCCAGGCCGAGGTGGTAGCGGCCGTGCGTGGCCGCCTGGGCGGTCTGGGCCTGGCTGGAGACGAGCAGAGGGTGGCGGCCGAACACCGGGATCGCCGAGGTGCCCACCTGGAGGCCGGGCACCTCACGGCCGACGATCGCGGCGAGCTGGGGTGAGTCCGCGCCGAAGGTCTGCCCGAACCAGACGGAACGGAGTCCCGCGGCGGCGGCCTCGCGGGCTTGGAGAACGGAGGCGTCGACCTGGTTTCCGGCGCCGGGCGTGTTGAGCGCTGCTCCCACAGTCATGTCCCTCAGAACGGCCACCGCCCGAGGCCGCATTCCGGCTCCCGTGTGACAGGTTCTTTACGGGTGTGTGGAGACCCGTCACCCGTACGGCGGGCGCGCGGGATTCGCGGATGACGTTCCGGGAACTCGGGGGCGCATGATGCACAGCCTTCTGCGCGGTGCGGCGGCGGGCGCCGCCGGTACCACCGCCCTCGACGCCGCCGCCTACGCCGACATGGCCCTGCGGGGCAGGCCCGCCAGTGACGTGCCCGCCCAGGCCGCCGACAGGCTCACCGAGGACGTGGGTCTCCGCGTCGGCGGCACCGGCGAGACCCGGGGGAACCGGCTGTCCGGGATCGGCGCGCTCAGCGGTATCGGCGTCGGTGTCGCCACCGGCGTGGTCGTCTCCCTGGCGCACCGCGTCGGCCTCCGCCTGCCCTGGTGGGCGGGGAGCCTGGTGACCGGCGTGCTCGCCATGGCGGCCACGGACGCGTCCCTGACCCGGCTCGGCGTCACCGACCCCACGACCTGGTCCCCGAAGGACTGGGCGTCGGACGTGGTGCCCCACCTGGTCTTCGGCGCCGTGACCTACGGAGTGGTGGCGGGCGAACGCCGCTGCTGACCCCGTAGCCGTCCCGTACGGACCCCCGGTCGCTCGCGTATGCGCGGAACCTGCCGCGCGGGGAGGTCCACCGGGTGCCACCGCCCCCGCCCGGCGACGACTGCCCCTGGTGCGGACTCCTCCTGCGGCCGGCCCGGTCGGCGCCCTGAATGGACCCGGTGCGGCCGGTGCCGTGCGGGACGGCTGGGGGCACGTCATCAGGCCGGCGTTCTCCACTTCGCTCAGGCGTGCGGGACGATGGCGACGGGGGCGGGGGAGTGGTGCAGTACGGCGTGTGCGACATGCCCGACCCGCGTGCCCGACCCGCGTGCCGAGCCGGGACGTGCGCACCCTGCGGCCGACCACGACGAGGCAGGCGTCGCGGGAGGCGTCCACCAGGACGGACCCGGCGCTGCCCTCCACGGCCGCCTCGGCGACGTCGACGTCCGGGAACGACGTCCGCCAGGGCTCCAGCGCCCTGGCCGGCATGAAGGCGTTCCGCAGTTCGAGCACCTCTTCGGCCGCCAGGGGGCGTCTCCGCCTCGAAGGTGTAGTCCGGGATGCCGTACGGGGGCGGGGGCAGCGGTACCCAGGCGTACACCACGCGCAGCGGGGCGCCGCGCAGCGCGGCGGCGCCGAACGCGAAGTCCGGCAGGGACGCGTCCGGCGCGGTGATGTCCAGGCCCAGCACGACCGGCCGGGACGGCGTCGTCGCCGACGGGATGCCCGCCGGGTCGGCCAGGTGCTCGTCGGCGGCCCGCTCACCGGCTCTGACCAGCGCCACCGGGCAGCCGGCGTGGCCGACGACCGCCAGGCCGACCGAGCCTACGAGGAACCCGTGGAGCCCGCCCAGGCCGCGTGAGCCGAGCGCCGGCGGTCCGGAGGTCCCGGCGGCCTCGCACAGCTCGTCCACCGGGTCGCCGGTGCGCTGCTCGGTGCGCACCTCCAGGCCGGGGTGGCGCGGCCGGAGCCCCGCCGCGCTGTCGCCCGGCGCCCGCCCGGGTCCACTCCTGCCCGGCCTCGGCCGCGAGCAGCGGGGCCTGCGCCGGCGGGTCGGGCAGCGGGCTCCCACACCTGGACGAGCCGCAGCGGCAGCCCGCGCGGCATCGCCTCGCGCGCCGCCCACTCGACGGCGGCCCGGCTCTCGGCGGAGCCGTCCAGTCCCGCCGTCACGGTTCGGCGCATCGCCGCCACCTCCCTGGCTGGTCCGGGGCCGCAGGGGGGCCGCCTCACCAGCCTGACCGCGACGGGCCGTCCGGGCCACAGCTCCCCGCCGGGCAGGGGGAGCGGTGGCGGACGAGGGCGGGCTAGAAGACGATGCCCACGTGTGCCAGCGCCTGCTTCAGCAGGGCGCCGTGGCCGCCCGGCATCTCGCCGTGCAGCGCCGCCGAGGCCGCTTCCTGCGGGGTGAACCAGACCAGGTCCAGCGCGTCCTGCCGGGGACGGCAGTCACCGGCCACCGGCACGATGAAGGCCAGCGACACCGCGTGCTGACGCGGGTCGTGGTACGGGGTGACACCGGCCGTGGGGAAGTACTCCGCGACCGTGAACGGCTGGGTGGAGACCGGCACCCGGGGCAGCGCGACCGGCCCGAGATCCTTCTCCAGGTGCCGCAGCAGGGCGTCGCGCACCCGCTCGTGGTGCAGGACGCGGCCGGAGACCAGGGTGCGGCTGACCGTGCCGTCCGGGCCGATGCGCAACAACAGTCCGATACTCGTGACTTCGCCGCTGTCGTCCACCCGTACGGGCACGGCCTCGACATACAGGATCGGCATCCGGGCCCTGGCCATCTCCAGCTCGTCCGTGGTCAGCCAGCCGGGCGTGGTTTCGGTCATGTCAGACATTGCTTGATCATACTTTCCGGGTGGGGACCCGCCGCGAACGCGGGCGGGCTCGGACACAGGCGTTCCGTGGGGCCGGCGGGCTCACGGTCAGGACTTCATGGCTGCCACCTTCCCCGCGACCCGCCCAACGTGCCACCCTTCCGCCGCCCCTTGATCACGCCGTCCCGTCATTGTGCCGCCCGGCGGTCGCGCTGTCCCGAAAATCCCGCACGCTACGCGAACGGGCACCGAACGGGCATCCCCGGACGACTCCCGGAGCCGGTCGCACCGCCCAGGGGAAGGCCCGTCCGGGTCATGAGGAACACTGGAGGCGTCCCGCGACCCGACCGGAAGCAGCACATGTCAGCGACGCCCGCGCACCTTCTCGACGTCCCCGGCCCGCCCTGCGGCCCCGCCGACATCCGCCTCGTCGTCACCGACATGGACGGCACCCTGCTGGACGACGACAAGTGCCCGCCCGCCACCCTGTGGCCCCTCCTCGCCGAACTCCGCCGCCGGGGCGTGCTGTTCAGCCCCGCGAGCGGCCGTCAGTACGCCACGCTGGCCGAGCAGTTCGCCGACGTGGCCGAGGGCATGGTGTTCATCGCCGAGAACGGCACCTATGTCGTCCGGGACGGTGTCGAACTCAGCTCCGACCCGCTGGACCACGCCTGCGCCCCCGAGCTGGCCCGCACGGTGCGGGGCCTGGCCGCGCGGGGCGTGGACGCGGGGGCCGTGGTCTGCGGCAAGCGCGCCGCGTACGTGGAGCGGACAGACGAGGCGTTCCTCGCCGAGGTGCGCAAGTACTACGTCTCGCACCGCGTGGTCGAGGACGTGACCGCGGTGGACGACGAGATCATCAAGGTCGCGGTGTACGACTTCGGTTCCGCCGAGACCGGTGCCGCCCCCGCCCTGGCACCCTTCGCCGGGACCCACCAGGTGGTGGTGTCCGGGGAGCACTGGGTGGACGTCATGAACCGCACCGCCAACAAGGGCGCCGCGCTGCGCGGCCTCCAGAGCGAACTGGGCATCACCCCGGCCCAGACCATGGTCTTCGGCGACTACCTCAACGACCTGGAGATGCTCGACGCCGCCGAGTGGTCCTTCGCCATGGCCAACGCCCACCCGGACGTGATCAGCCGCGCCCGCCACCTGGCCCCGTCCAACAACGACCAGGGCGTGCCGCGCACGGTGGCGCGGATTCTCGGCATAGAACTCTAGGCCGCCACGGCGTCGGGCAGGAAGGCGCACGGGCGGTGCCGCATGTTCCCGGGGTACGCGAAGACACCGGCCAGGCCGCCGATCAGGCCCAGGGCGCTCCCGGCGACCACAGCGGGTCGGTGTCGTAGGCCGGGTCGCGGGAGGGCGGCCGGGCCGACCGGCGCGTCCGGGATCTCGTCCAGCGCGAGCAGCCGGCCGGGCAGCGCGCACTCACCGATCACCGGGCCCGACAGGACCAGCGCGCTCGCCCGGAGCCGTACCGCTGGGTGTGGCGGGCCGCGATCAGGCCGCCCATGGAGTGGTCCACCATGACCAGCGCCAGACCTGTGTGCCCGGCGCGGGCCAGGTCCGCCGTCGCGTGGAGGCCGGTCACCACGTCCTCGAAGTCCTCGATCAGCATCCGCTCGCCGGCCGGCCGGCCGTGCTTCGTGGTGCCCTCCGGCGCGGTCGTGCGGGTCACTCCGGGGGGATCTTCCCAGGGGGTGGGTGTGCGGTCTATAGTCCGGTGGAGCCCAAAACTAGCAGTGCTAACTAAGTCGCTCCGTCCCGGCGGGGCGTAGGTTCATGCTGATCCACAGCGCCGTCGGTCAGGAGTCCACAGTTGCGTCCCGTCCACTTCGCGGCCGCCCGTCGCACCCCCATCGGCAAGCTGCGCGGCGCCCTGTCCGCCGTGCGGCCCGACGACCTCGCGGCGGCCGTCGTCCGCGATCTGGTCGGCGGCGTGCCCGCCCTCGACCCGGCCCGCGTCGACGACGTGTACTGGGGCGCCGCCAACCAGGCCGGCGAGGACAACCGCAACATCGCCCGCATGGCCGTCCTCCTCGCCGGACTCCCCGACTCCGTGCCCGGCGCCACCGTCAACCGGCTGTGCGCCTCCGGACTGGAGGCGGTCACCGCCGCCGCCCGCACCATCGCGGCCGGCGAGGCGGACATCGTGATCGCGGGCGGCTCGGAGTCCATGAGCCGCGCCCCCTTCGTGCTGCCCCGCCCCGACGAGGCCCTACCGCACCGCATGGAGACCTACGACACCCGCCTCGGCTGGCGCCTCACCAACCCGGCGATGAAGGACCTGCACGGCGTCCTGGCCATGGGCGAGACCGCCGAGGAGGTCGCCCGGCGGTACGGTATCTCCCGTGATCGTCAGGACGAGTTCGCCCTGCGCAGCCACCAACTCGCCGCCACCGCCCGCAAGAACGGCCACTTCGACGCCGAACTCCTGCCCGTGGAGCGCCCGGACGGCGTCACCGTCGACCGCGACGAATGCGTACGAGAGGACACCTCCCTGGAGAGACTCGCCCGCCTCAAGCCCGTGTTCCGCCAGGACGGCACGGTCACCGCGGGCAACGCCTCGCCCATGAACGACGGCGCCGCCGGACTCCTCCTGGTCAGCGAGGAGACGCTGGCGGAGCTGGGTCTCGAATCCCTCGGCCGGTACGTCGCCGGAGCCTCGGCCGGCGTCCACCCCGACGTGATGGGCATCGGGCCGGTCCCCGCCACCCGCAAGGCGCTCGCCCGCGTCGGCTGGAGCGTCGACGACCTCCAGGAGGCCGAGTTCAACGAGGCGTTCGCCGCCCAGGCCCTCGCCTCCGTCGACCAGCTCGGCATCGACCCCGGCCTGGTGAACCCCACCGGCGGCGCCATCGCGCTGGGCCACCCCCTCGGCTGCTCCGGCGCCCGCATCCTCACCACCCTGCTGCACCGCATGCGCCGCACCGGCGCCGGGCGCGGTCTCGCCACCATGTGCGTCGGCGTCGGACAGGGCAGCGCGGTCCTGGTGGAGCGCCGCTGAACCACCCCGACGGACCTTCCCCACACGGGAGTTCCGCAGCACGAGTCACACCGCAGGAGACGGAGCCGCACCTCATGGCGACCCTGTCCGTCGCCGCCGTCCCGGCCGAGAACGCCCGCCGCCGCCCCGACCGGACGGCCCTCGTCGACGGCGGCCCGCGCCTCACCTTCGCCGAAGCCTGGCGGCGGCGCTCCCTCGCCCAGGCCGGCGCGCTCACGACCCTCGGCGTACGGCCCGGCGACCGGGTCGCCCTGATGGCCCCCGACACCACCGAGTTCCCCCTCGCCCACTACGCGGTCATGGCGGCCGGCGCGGCCGTCGTCTTCTCCACCGGCGGCACCACCGGGGTCCCGAAGGGTGCCGTGCTCAGCCACTTCGACATCGTGATGAACGCGACCGTCAACGCCTTCGACGCGGGCGACATCCGTCCCGACGACACCGTCCTCGGCGCACTCTTGCTCTTCCACGCCTGCGGACGGACGGTCTCCTCAACTCCACGTGACGAGATCATGGTCCGGGAGGGCGTCGACACCTTCCACGGCGTCCCCACCGAGCTGCGCGCCCGGGTACGCGGCCGCCCGAGGCCCCCGGTGCCCGGCCGGAGGTGTGCGCCTAGCATCAGTCTCCGCATGAACATGATGACGCTCTGGCACCTGTCCGGCTGGGAGTTCGCCGCCCTCGCCCTCGCCGCCCTCCTGGTCGGCTTCTCCAAGACCGCCGTCAGCGGGGCCAACACGGTCAGCCTCGCCGTCTTCGCGGCCGTCCTGCCCGCCCGCGCCTCCACCGGCGTACTCCTCCCGCTCCTCATCGCCGGCGACACCTTCGCCGTCCTCACCTACCGCCGGCACGCCCACTGGCCCACCCTGTGGCGGCTGTTCCCCGCCGTCGCGGCCGGAGTGGTGGCGGGCACCCTGTTCCTCGCCCGCGTCGGCGACGGGATCGTACGGATCTCCATCGGCGTCATCCTGCTGGTGATGACCGGGATCACCCTGTGGCGACGGCGCCAGGAGGCGGCGGACGACGTCAGCACGCGCACGGGCCGCGTGACGGCGGGCGCGTACGGCGTGACCGGGGGCTTCACCACCATGGTGGCCAACGCCGGCGGTCCGGTGATGTCGATGTACCTGCTCTCCGCGGGCTTCCGCAAGCTGGGCTTCCTCGGCACCTCCGCCTTCTTCTTCCTCGTCGTCAACGTCGCCAAGATCCCCTTCAGCGCGGCCCTCGGCCTGATCGACGGCGGCTCGCTGCTGCTGGACGCTGCCCTGCTCGTCTTCGTCGTCCCCGGCGCGTTCCTCGGCCGCTGGGCCGTCCACAAGATCAACCAGCGGCTCTTCGACCGCATCGTCATCGCGGCGACCGTCGTCGGGGCGCTCGAACTCCTGCTGAGCTGACCGCGCGCCGGCCGGGTTCACTCCCCCCGGGGGTGCCTGCGCAGCAGATACGTGTCCATGATCCAGCCCTTGCGCTCCCGCGCCTCCGCCCGCAACCGCTCGATGCGCGGACCGGCCTCCGCCAGCGGCCCGGAGACCAGGATCTCGTCCGGGGTGCCGATGTACGCGCCCCAGTAGATGTCCATGTCGTCCCCGGCGTACTCCCGGAACGCCTGGTGCGCGTCGAGCATCACCACCACGTCGTCCACCCCCTCCGGGAACCCCTCCGCCAGCCGCCGCCCGGTGGTGATCTGCACCGGCCGCGCCACCCGGTTCAGGCCGGTCCGGTGCCGGGCGACCAGCGCGGAGACACTGCTGATGCCGGGCACCACGTCGTACGAGAACGCCACCGCTCCCCTGGCGAGCACCTCCTCCAGGATGCCGAGCGTGCTGTCGTACAGCGAGGGATCGCCCCACACCAGGAACGCGCCCGTGCCGTCCTCGGCGACCTCCTCGGCGATGAGCCGCTCATAGATGTCCGCGCGGGCCGTGCGCCAGTCCCGGACGGCCGGCGAGTAGGCCGCCCCGCTCGCCCCCCGGTCCCGCTCCGGGTCACGGGCCGCCACCAACCGGTAGGAGCCTTCGGGCAGATGGGCGTCCAGGATGTCCCGGCGCAGCCGCGTCAGATCGCTCTTCACCTCGCCTTTGTCGAGCAGGAAGAACACGTCCGTGCCGCGCAACGCCTTGACCGCCTGCAACGTCAGCTGGTCGGGGTCGCCCGCGCCGATACCGATGACCTGAATCCTTCGCACGCCCCGAGTCTGCCGCACGGCTCCGCACCGGGAGACCGAGGGGTGAGGCGTCCGGCTGGGTACTCGGCACCTTCCGGTGCGCCCGGCGCGGTCCGGGTCCGGCGAACGGAGGCAGCCCGCCATGTACGACAGCCCCCTCGCAGGCCGTACCGTCGTCGTGACCGGAGCCGCGCGCGGGCTGGGCGCCGCCCTGGCCCACGCCTTCGCCGAGCGTGGCGCCCGGCTCGCCCTGCTCGGCCTGGAACGGCCGGAACTGGAAGGCGTGGCCGCCTCGCTCCCGCCGCCGGTGACCGCCCTGGAGGCCGACATCACCGACTACCGCGCCCTGGAGCGCGCCGCCGCCGAGATACGGGACCGGCTGGGCCGGCCGTCCGTGGTCGTCGCCAACGCGGGGATCGCCGAGGGCGGCCCCTTCGCCGGGTCGGACCCCGAGTCCTGGCGGCGGGTGATCGACGTCAACCTCGTCGGCAGCGCCCTGACGGCACGGGCCTTCCTCGCCGACCTGCTGGCCACCTCCGGCTACTTCCTCCAGGTGGCCTGGCTGGCCTCCTTCGGCACCTCGCCCATGATGAGCGCCTACTGCGCCTCCAAGGCGGGCGTCGAGTCCTTCGCGCACGCCCTTCAGGCCGAGGTCGCGCACGAATCCGTCGGCGTGGGCATCGCCTACATCAACTGGACCGACACCGACATGACCCGCGACGCCGATCACTACCCCGTACTCCGCGAACTCCGGGCCCACATGCCGGCGCCGGCCCGCAGGGTGTACCCGGCCGCGGTCGTCGCCGGACGGCTGGTCCGCGCGGTGGAGCACCGCCGCACCTCCGTCTACGTCCCCGCGTGGCTCCAGCCGGCCCAGTGGGGGCGCGCGGTGCTGCCGCCCCTCGTACGCCATGTCGCCGCCCGCGTACTGCCCCGCCTGCAGGCCGAGCGGGCGCTGCCGCCGACGGGTCTGCTGGGTGCGGGGGGCGCGGCGGACGAGGAGTCGCGGGGGCGGGGAGCGTAGGCGTCAGGGGCGCCGGAGGCGGGGTGCCTCCGTCCCGGCGTCGATGAGGGTGCGGGTCAGCTCCACTCTTGCGGCCAGGTCGGTGGCCCAGGCGGTCACACCGGTGAGGTCGAGACCGTACGGGCGGTGCTGGTTCCGCTCGGCCGACCACTCCGACACCGCCGCCGCGCCGCGCCGCAGCAGGCGGGCGCCGCCGGTGGTGTTGCCGCGCGCGGAGTGGGTGAGGCCCACGGCGAGCTGGGCGAGGCCGCGCCACAGTCCCCGCTCGGCGTCGGGGCCGGACTTCCAGGCGTCCTCGAACACCTCGTGCGCGTGGAACGGCTTGCCGGCGTCCAGCAGCTCCTGCGCCTCCGTGACCGTCTCGGCGGGGCTGCGCACGACCCCCTCAGGCTGCCGCTCGACCCCGTCCGCGCCGTACGGCAAGGGCCGGCCGAGCCCGTCCCGGGGCCGCGCGCTGCGCGCCCGGCCCTCCGGGTCCCGGTCGCGCCCGCCCCTGTCTTCGCCCGCCGCCACCTCTGCCATGCTGCCGATTCTGCCCCTCCCCGCCCGTAACCCGCTTCGGAGGAGTCCCCTACGTGGGGTAAAGTGCTGTTCGCGCGATCACGCGGGTCACCGCGAGCGCGCGCATCGGGACGTGGCGCAGCTTGGTAGCGCACTTGACTGGGGGTCAAGGGGTCGCAGGTTCAAATCCTGTCGTCCCGACTCTATGGAGTCGCAGGTGAGGGGCGGTTTCGGCGAAGTCCGAGACTGCACCTCAGTCATTGTTGGGGGACCATTTGGGGACCAGCGGTTCTTGACCGGTTTTATCGGGTGAGGGCGCTCGTTGCGGGAAGCGTGCGTGGGGCGCGTAGCACGCTGAGGTGTGCGGAGAGTGCCGTACCCGCGGCTGTGATCTTGTGGACGTCCGGGTGCAGGTAGCGCTGGGTGGTGGTCAGTGAGCCGTGGCCGGCGATCCTGCGCAGGACGTGGATGGGGACTCCGGCGTCCGCGAGCCAGGTCAGTCCGGTGTGGCGGAGGTCGTGGCGGCGCAGGTGTTCGTAGCCGAGGCGGGTGACGACCTCGTCCCAGTGGGTCGCGTCGCGCAGGACCGCGGTGGAGACGCGTCCTCCGCGTGGGCCGGTGAAGAGGCGTGCGTCGGGGGCTGGGCCGGCGGAGAGGATGCGCTGGGCGACGAGCGGGCGGATCTCCTCGATGATGGGGACTTTCCGGGCGCGCTTGCCCTTGGTGCCCTTGTCGGTGAGTCCGCCGGGGGCGGGTGTGGTCTGGCGCCGTACTGTCCAGATCCACTGGCTGGTGTCGATGTCTGCGACGCGGCACCCGGAGACTTCGCCGATCCGGGCGGCGGTGCTCGCAGCGAAGAGGACGATGTCGCCCCAGCCTCGGTACTGGTTGTAGGAGGCGGCCACGAGTGCGTCGGCCAGTTGGACGAGTGTGGTCCAGTCGGGCAGGGCGAGGGCTCGGGGGTCGCGGAGTTCGTCCTCGGCCTGCTTGTAGAGCTTCTGCCAGCCGCTGACCCGGGCGGGGTTGACTTTGATGATGCCGTCTCGGACCGCCTGCTCCATGACGCGGACCAGGACGGCGATGGTGTTTTTGACCGTGGAGCGGCTGTGCTCGTCGGCGATCCAGTTCTGCACGCTGCGGTCGACGACACCGTTGGTGATCATCCGCACGGCGAGGTGGCCCAGGGCGGGGACGACGCGCATCCGCCACCCCGACAGGTAGGGGTCAAGCGTTTTCAACTCTAGGCCGCGCAGGGCGAGATCCATGTTCGCGTCGCCGTATTCGGCGAGTTTCATGGTGGCGAGCGTGGGGGACAGCCCGGCCTGTGCGGCTTCGATGATGTCCTGGAGCCACTCCTGCGCCTCGTCCTCGTCCGCCTTTCCCTCCGACAGGGACAGGCGCCGCTTCGTAGCCGGATCGAACCAGCGGACACGCGCACGGTAAGGATTGGGGCGATCGGGCCGGTACTCGATGTCGGTGGAGAGCCGGACACCGACCGGAACAACGGCCTTCTCGGCCATCAGGCGTCCCTGCCCGGGACGGTCCGGCGGCTGCGCAACCATTCGTCCACGTCGAGTGCGCTGTACATGACGACGCGTTCCGAAACGGAGACAAACGGCGGACCCTGCGGCGGCCGAGCGGTACGCCAGCGGCGCAGAGTCGAGGCGTCCACGCGCAGGTAGACGGCGAGGTCACTCGTCGAATACCAGCCGTTGGCCAGGAACGACGAACGGCTGCCATCGTGGATGGAGACAACCTGGCTGGCTATGGAGTGCGCCGTGCCGTCCTTCTGCTTGTGCGACTGACGATTTGTGGAATCTGTTATCGGTTCGAGGGGCAAGTGAGGTGGATCTCCGAGCGATATGGAGCACCAGACAGATACGGGAGAAGACCGCCGGCGACGGATGACACGGCTTGCAAACGGAGAACAGGGGATCTCACCTCCGCAGCATGGGTGAGTTCTCGCCGATGGATCGATCCGCGGTGGTGCTCACGGCAGACGTTGGACAACAATCGTCTGCGGATACGCCGGTTTGGCCAACCGGCGATGTGCGGCTATGTTCCTCTCGCTCGCGACGAGATTGCCGGAGCGCGACTCCCATGGGTGACGAGATCCGCCAACTGCGTCGGCTACCGTGTACCCGCCTGGCTCATAGGGTGCTGTGCGGTTTCATGCGGTCCCGATGACCCACCACGTGGAGTGTGTCGCCATCCTCGAACCGGCCGCAAAGGGCTCCTGACCTGCGGTTTTGCCTGTGCGCATTATGTGCGGTGTGGGCGTTACGGGCGATATCTTGACGCTGAAATGACGCTCGTGACGCTCATCTGACGCTCGTTCTGATGGGGTGTCAGGCAAGTTGTCGGGCAGGTCAGGACCTGTCGGGTGCGTATGTCGAAGGGGCGCCGAGGGCGGGCGACGCCTTGTGAGGACCCGGTTCTCCTCCGACCGTGAGACATGAGGCAGGATGACCACATGACGACTCGCGGTATACGCTGGCTGTCGGAGTGCGAATGGCATTTCGGCGTAACCTTCGCCCACGGCCTCACAGCAGAGGAGCTGGCCGTGCGACTGGGCGCCGCACCGGGAAGCAGGCCGTCGGTGACGGCTGGCGCGGCGATCATGCTGCTCACTGATGCCGATGTCGGCGTCGCCCGGATCGGCGAGGTCGGAGGGTGGGCTTTCGCTGTCGAATACGGAGAAAGCCGCGGCACGCGGCACGACGTACTCAAGAGGGTGTCCCGGGGTGGGGTTACTGCAGTGAATCTCGATCCGCAGGCGTTCCACCCGCCTCCCATGTTCTCCTGTGCTGTGGATGACGACCTTGTGTGTTCGTTCGGTGTGGGCGAGGAATGGCGGCGTTGGGGAAGTGAGCCCGACCTGCTTCAGGAGGACCTTAAGGGTGCAGGGGTCATTCTCCCCGGCGGGGAGTATCTCGCGACGAGTGGGGACCGGTACAGTCGACGGATCGCGTTGTCACTGGGGGTGGTGGAGAAGCGCTTCGGCCTTTCCCTACCGCGTGACCAGGTGCTGGATGGCGCGCTGCCGCTTGCTGTGATCAGCGGTAGGCCCTCTCTCGATACCCTCGACTTCTGACTGACGTGATCACACCGGTGGGGGCCCGGCAGAGCCCCCACTCGGCATGTCAATGTGCTACGGGTTCATGCGTCGGAAGGCGCAGGTGGTGGATGCTGATGTGCAGTGGTCGAAACCAGGGGTTCCGACGTAGAAGGCGTCGTGGTCGAGCATCCGGTTATACGGCACAAAGCCCCCGGTGCGGCCGAACGGGGCGAGAGCACCTGTGTTCTGCGAAGTCGGGATACTGGCCCGTCCGCACTTCTCGTCCCAGGTTGACAACGGGTAGTTGTCGTCGTCGCGAATGGTCCACGTGGTGGAGTTGACAGCCGTCATGTAGAACTGCGCGCACTGATCTCCCGCGAAATTGCCACCTATCAGGCCACCGCTTTCGTAAGTTGTGGCGAAGGCGTACTCGTCGCAGCTAGCGTCAGGAGTCTCACCGCGGCCGGTCCAGCTCGACGGACAGATGACGGCCCGGTTACCACTCTGCCCATTCGCCATGTAGTGCAGGGGGCTGTTGTGGGCTTTGCTTCCGAAGCGGTTGGCGTTCTTCTCCTTCATGATCCAGTAATAGGCTCCGGCACCCGGATAGCGATCGGTCGCGATGTCGAACGTCGGGGTATAGGCGGGGAAGGTGCAGCCTGGAGTCGGCGCTCCCTTTGTCATGTCGTCGCATCGGACGTCGAGGTCCCCGAGCGAACTGCCGAGGTCGGCCTCACCCGAGGCGCCCGCCGCAGCGGATATCTGCCCCAATATGCCCCATCCAAGAGTGATTTTCTCCTGGCCCGTACCGTTCCACAGTGTCTGAAAGGATACATTCGCGACGTGGGTGTCAGCAGGTCCTGCCCAGACCAGTGCCCCATCCGTCTGCTGCTGAGACTGCGTGCAGTCATTGCATGTCGATGCCGCGTTCCACTTCAACATCACCTCGCCGAGAGTCGCATCGATGTGGACTGGCACGAGTGAGAGGAGTTGATCGAATTCGGCGTAGTTGTTGTAGAGCTTGATCTCCTGCTTCATCGCGAACTGAGCCGCTCCCACGGGCTCCTCATCGACCAGGAAGATCACTTCCAGAGGCGAGATGGCCTTCAGGCAGGCATCGGTACGCGTGAACCGATCTATGCCAGCGCTGTACCCATCGCACCAGGGCACGATTGTTTTGCTGGCTCCGGCCGTCAACGCCTCGTCCATGCGGGTCCCGAGGACGGACTTATTGGATTGCGGCTTCCCGAGCCGGACACAGATTCGCTGACCCTTCTTGTCAGGTGCCGAGCAGTTGGAACCGCCGGTCGTGTTCAGCTTGCCGAGCAGCCTGTCGGCCGACTTGAGCGATGCAGGCAGGCCGGTATTGCGCTTTGCTTCCCTGACGTCGCCGGCGAAGCTTGGCAGCGGTGTCGAATCATCGCCGTCGGGGAAGGTGATGGTCGGCATGCCGCTGTAGTCCCCAGGGACGAAGGCGACAGCATCCCATGCGACGTCCTTGTCGGCTGCTCCCACGCTGTTGGCGTTGGAGAGCCGGACCTCGGGACTCTGGTTCTTGAAGCGGTAAGCACCCAGGGAGACCCACTTGTTGGACTCGTTCGCGGCCTGGGAGATCGTTTTCTTCACCGTACCGAAGGGGGTGATGATCTCGTAGACCGCTTCCTGGGTTTGAGCTCCAGTGTCGGGAATGTGAACGAATACCTGGGCCTGGCCACCGGAGACAGGCGAGTTGAGTTTCCAGGCACCCAAGACGGCAAGACGTCCGCCGCTACCGCCGAGGTGGGCGGCGTCACGGTCGTGTGCATACCAGAAGTGGCCTTGGTAGCCGCCGCCGATCTGATGCAGGTCGGCCTTGGCGTCGTATTGACCCATGTTCGAACCGGTGGCGGCTGGATCAGGGTAAAAGGTGAACTGGAAAGAGCCGTCGGATTTAGCTGCCCCGCAGTTGCTCCAGCTATTGGTGCCAGCGGGTACGGAATCGACCACGAGGGAACCAGCGGGTGCCCCGCTGCACACGGGCGTGCCGTACTGCAGGCGCGTGCCTCGGCCGGGCTCGTTGATCACCGTCTGGTATTTGATGCTTTCAAAGCCGCAGCTGGTGGCGCAGTCGGACTTCCATGTCGTCTTGGCCTCGTGCCACCAGTACTGCTTGTAGCAGTTCGCGTCGGGGCAGTCGGGCGGGCTCGCCGTGTTGCAGTTGTTCTTGGCGTTGCAGAACGCGTCCAGCGGGGGCACTACATGGGCCCGGCGGTACTTCGCGCTGGTTATCTCTACGACAGTCCCATTGGTGCCATTCCAGGAGGCAGGGCGGAAGCCGGCGGAGGAGAAGCCGGATTCGCCCGGCCAGTCCTGCCGTCCGGAGGTGGCGTAGGAGTGACCGGTGTCGATGGACCAAGCGGCCCAGCCCATCACCTTCTCCTCATAGGGCCAGTTCTGCGGATGGGCTGCGTCCTTGGACGCCAGCGGGTCGAGGTCGGTGTTCATGAACGCGAGCCGGGACGGCGGATAGACCGGGTTGGCGGGGTTGTTGTACCAGCCGAGTCCCCAGTTGCCGTTGGTGCCCGCGTCGGCTTTCGTGTTGAATCCGAGGTTGTAGTTCCAGACGGCCGTGAACCAGTTCTCGGGCTTGGCCGGGTCGTCGTTGTTCACGGCGATGGTCTGGTCGGACTTATGGACCTCATTCCACTTGGCGGCGAGGATGTACAGCGACGCGGCGATGTTGGTGGTGTAGTCGATGGCGACGGCGCGCTGCGTGCTGGCTGGCAGGGACGTTTCATTCGGCTTCTCGTGGCCGGCCTTGCGCATGCCGTCGGTGACCTGTCCGACACCGTAGCCGCAGTCGGACTTGTCCCAGTGGATGGTCCAGAATTCCGAGAGGGACCCTCCGGTCTGGTGTCCGTAGAAGCCGTCGACGGCCGCGAGAGGGCTGCCCATCTGGCCTGGGATGGCCCCGGACTCTGCCTGCCAGAGGTTGGATTCCTGAGCAAGGATGCCCAGTTGGACCTGGGCGGGGATGCGCCCACCACCGGTCAGCGTGGGTCTCGGGAACAGCCCTTGCGGGTCGATCGTGGACAGTCCGGTCTGCGCGCGCCAGCCACCTTGCGTGAGGTAGCCAGAACGCAGGTTGCCCTGGATCGCCATGTCTACGGCCCACTCGACCTGATTCGGGGTCGGCTGCAGAGCCTGCGTGCCGACATCGTTGCGCGGCACCGAGCACCAGCGGTCGCTGTCGACCGGGTCACTGGCCCGGGGGTCGGCGGCCGTGGTCAGTGCGGTGATCGTCGAGATCTGTGGCTTCCAGGCGCCGGTGAGCGCTGGTGACGGCCTGCCGCCCGCGGTGCTGCCCGGTTCGGCGATCTTGTGGTGGGTGTGTCTGCCCGTGCCCGGCACCGTGCCGGTGATGGTCAGGGCGTGACTGGTGCGGCCCGGTGTTGTCTCGGCAGCTGGCTCCGTGGTCGAGGTCCTAGTGAAGCTACGACCTGCAGCCTTGATGTGATCGACGCCCGCCAGGACGGCCGGTGACAGGACTGGGTCGACGGCGAGGCGTCCGCGGGTGGAGACTTCCGCGTCGGGTGAGACGTTCAGCGTTTTGATGCCGCTGGCCGCGAGTCCCTCGTCGTGACTGGCCTTACCGGTCAGGTAGACCGTTTCATCCGTGCCCTGGCGCAGGCTCATGGCGGCAAGGTCGCCGCGACGTAGCCGAGCCACTCGGGCAGGTCCCCCCGCGCCTCGTCGTCGAGGGTCGCATGCCGCAAACCGTCCCGGACCTCGGACAGGGCTCCCGGC
>NZ_JBHXLV010000091.1:0-24892 GCF_042721685.1 Streptomyces sp. NPDC058459
GCGTAGGGGCCCGCTCCCGCCCGTGGGGAAGCGTGGAGTGTCGCAGGTCGCGGCAGCCGGTCAGCCGGAGCGGCGCAGCGCCTCGGAGAGCCGGCCCGCCGCGTCGATCACCGCCTGGGCGTGCATGCGGCCCGGGTGCCGGGTCAGCCGCTCGATCGGTCCGGAGACCGAGACGGCGGCCACCACACGGTTGGAGGGCCCGCGCACCGGCGCCGAGACCGAGGCCACGCCCGGCTCCCGCTCGCCGATGGACTGCGCCCAGCCCCGGCGGCGCACCCCGGACAGTGCCGTCGCCGTGAAGCGCGCCCCCTGCAAACCACGGTGCAGCCGCTCCGGCTCCTCCCAGGCCATCAGGATCTGCGCCGAGGAGCCCGCCTTCATCGTGAGCGTCGAGCCCACCGGCACCGTGTCCCGCAGTCCGGACAGCCGCTCGGCGGCCGCCACGCAGATCCGCATGTCGCCCTGGCGCCGGTAGAGCTGCGCGCTCTCGCCCGTCACGTCCCGCAGATGCGTGAGCACCGGGCCGGCCGTCGCCAGCAGCCGGTCCTCGCCGGCCGCCGCGGCCAGCTCCGACAGGCGCGGGCCCAGGATGAACCGGCCCTGCATGTCGCGCGCCACCAGCCGGTGGTGTTCCAGAGCCACGGCCAGCCGATGAGCCGTGGGCCGTGCCAGTCCGGTGGCCCCGACCAGACCCGCGAGGGTGGCCGGACCGGACTCCAGGGCGCTCAGGACAAGGGCCGCCTTGTCCAGCACGCCGACGCCGCTACTGTTGTCCATGCAACGATACTCACGTCTCACTCTGTGAAACGCAAGTTCAATTTTCTCCGGAACGCGCCACTCTTGAAGCACACGGCGGCCCGCGCACGGCGGGCGCGGTGCCGGACGCCCGTACGCACCGAGATCGCGGCGCGGGCGTCGCTTCCTCAGGTTCTCTAGATGTGCCGGCGGAACCGTGGCCGGCCGGAGGGAAAGCGATGGGTAGGACACTCGCGGAGAAGGTCTGGGACGACCATGTCGTCCGGCGCGCCGAGGGCGAGCCCGACCTCCTCTACATCGATCTGCACCTGCTGCACGAGGTGACCAGCCCGCAGGCGTTCGACGGCCTCCGCAAGAGCGGCCGCACGGTCCGGCGCCTCGACCTCACCATCGCCACCGAGGACCACAACACCCCGACGCTGGACATCGACAAGCCCATCGCCGACCCGGTCTCCCGCGCGCAGCTGGAGACGCTGCGCCGGAACTGCGCGGAGTTCGGCGTCCGGCTGCACCCGCTGGGCGACATCGAGCAGGGCGTCGTCCACGTGGTCGGCCCGCAGCTGGGGCTGACCCAGCCCGGCACCACCGTGGTCTGCGGCGACTCCCACACCTCCACGCACGGCGCGTTCGGCGCGCTCGCGTTCGGCATCGGCACCTCGCAGGTCGAGCACGTACTGGCCACCCAGACGCTGCCGATGGCCCGCCCGAAGACCATGGCCATCACCGTCGAGGGCGAACTCCCCGAGGGTGTCTCCGCCAAGGACCTGATCCTGGCGATCATCGCCCGCATCGGCACCGGCGGCGGCCAGGGGTATGTCCTGGAGTACCGCGGCCCCGCCATCGAGAAGCTGTCGATGGAGGCGCGGATGACCATCTGCAACATGTCCATCGAGGCCGGCGCCCGCGCGGGCATGATCGCCCCGGACGAGACCACCTTCGCCTACCTCAAGGACCGCCCGCACGCCCCCGAGGGCGCCGACTGGGACGCGGCGGTGGAGTACTGGAAGACGCTGCGCACCGACGACGACGCCGTCTTCGACGCCGAGGTCGTCGTCGACGCCGCCGGACTCTCCCCGTTCGTCACCTGGGGCACCAACCCCGGCCAGGGAGCGCCGCTTTCGGCATCCGTCCCCGACCCGGCCTCGTACGAAGACGCATCGGAGCGGTACGCCGCCGAAAAGGCCCTGGAGTACATGGGGTTGACCGCCGGGCAGCCGCTGCGGGACATCGCCGTGGACACCGTCTTCGTAGGCTCCTGCACCAACGGCCGCATCGAGGACCTGCGCTCCGTCGCCGAGATCCTGAGGAGCCGCAAAGTCGCCGACGGCGTACGGATGCTGGTCGTCCCCGGCTCCGCGCGGGTCGGTCTCCAGGCCGTCTCCGAGGGGCTCGACGTGGTCTTCAAGGAGGCCGGCGCCGAATGGCGTCACGCGGGCTGCTCGATGTGCCTGGGCATGAACCCCGACCAGCTCGCGCCGGGGGAGCGCTCCGCCTCCACCTCCAACCGCAACTTCGAGGGCAGGCAGGGCAAGGGCGGCCGCACCCACCTGGTGTCGCCGCAGGTCGCCGCCGCCACCGCCGTCCTCGGCCATCTCGGCTCGCCCGCCGACCTGTCCGACACCCCCGTGCCCGCTGGAGTGCGATAACGATGGAAGCCTTCACCACCCACACCGGCCGGGCCGTGCCGCTGCGCCGCGGCAACGTCGACACCGACCAGATCATCCCCGCCCACTGGCTCAAGAAGGTCACCCGCGACGGCTTCGAGGACGGGCTCTTCGAGGCGTGGCGGGTGGACGGGACGTTCGTCCTCAACCGGCCCGAGCGCCAAGGGGCCACGGTCCTGGTCGCCGGCCCCGACTTCGGCACCGGCTCCTCCCGCGAGCACGCGGTCTGGGCGTTGCAGAACTACGGCTTCAAGGCAGTGATCTCCGCCCGCTTCGCCGACATCTTCCGGGGCAACTCGCTGAAGAACGGGCTGCTCACGGTGGTGCTGGAGCAGAAGATCGTGGACGCGCTGTGGGAGCTGACCGAACGCGACCCCGAGGCCGGGATCACGGTCGACCTCGAAGCCCGCGAGGTGCGCGCCGAGGGCATCACCGCCCCCTTCGAGCTGGACGAGAACTCCCGCTGGCGGCTGCTGAACGGCCTGGACGACATCTCCATCACCCTCCGCGAGGAGGACGACATCGCGGCCTACGAGAGCACGCGCCCGGCACACAAGCCCCGGACGCTGACGAGCTGAGCGACCGCTCGCGACGACAAGGTTTCGGCCACCTCGACGGCCGCCGCGTACCCCCGATCACCACGATTGGGGGTACGCGCATGTCCGGGCCCGGACACCTCCGAGTGGACCTCGTGACGGCCTCAACTCGCTTTCCCAGCAACAAAGTTGCAGGTAGCGGCCGCCTCGGTCCACCGTCCCGCCGGGGACCCCTGAACGGCGCGCGGAGGCGGCAGTTGCCCCCTGCGCAGGCGACAACTCGCCCCAGATGGCACAATCTGTGCATGGAACACGACGGCCAACTCCAGCTCTACGCGGCAGTCGCGGACCGACTCAAACAAGCGCACGCGATCGTGCGCGCACTGCAAGTCCCGGAGGGCGTACGGATGGCGCTGACCCGGAAGCTGCTGGTCATTACGGCCGCGGCCAAACACGATCTCGCCGCGGCGGCCAGGCGTCTCGAACGTTTCATGGCGGACCTCGAAGCGGGCCGGATGCCCGAAGAGGACCACTGAACAGTCCGAGACCGCCGAATCCGTTGCGGCACAAGGGTGAGAAGCCCGTTTCGTGTTTGATTTGCGGTATATATCTGCCTAACGTGCGAAAAAGCTTGAACACTTTCGTTCTGGCGAGGTCTCCGAAGGGGAAGACGTGAACAAGGCGCAGCTCGTAGAAGCGATTGCCGACAAGATGGGCGGCCGCCAGCAGGCCGCCGATGCTGTCGACGCGGTCCTGGACGCCATCGTCCGCTCCGTGGTCGCGGGCGACCGGGTCTCGGTCACCGGCTTCGGGTCCTTCGAGAAGGTGGACCGCCCCGCCCGCTACGCCCGCAACCCCCAGACGGGCGAGCGGGTTCGGGTCAAGAAGACCTCGGTCCCGCGCTTCCGCGCCGGCCAGGGTTTCAAGGACCTGGTGAGCGGTTCGAAGAAGCTTCCCCGTGGTGGCGAGGTCTCCGTGAAGAAGGCGCCCAAGGGCAGCCTGACCGGCGGCGCTTCCGCGACGGTGAAGAAGGCCGCGGCCAAGAAGGCCACCAAGGCCGCCGGGAAGAGGACCACCGCCAAGAAGGCGGCCCCGGCGAAGACCACGGCCGCCGCCCAGAAGACCACGGCGAAGAAGGCCCCCGCCAAGGCCACGGGCACCGCCGCGACCCCTGCCGCCAAGAAGACCACCGCGAAGAACGCCCCCGCGAAGAAGGCCACCGCCAAGAAGGCGCCCGCCAAGAAGTCGACGGCACGCAAGACCACCGCCAAGAAGACCACCGCCCGTTAGGGGCACGGCCCTCGACGGCGCCCGGTCCACCCGGGCACACACGCGCCGGGCCGGACTCCTCTGGGGAGAGTCCGGCCCGCGGTGCGTTCACAGCGGTGCTCAGCGCCTGTCCAGCGCCCGTGCGGGGCCTGTTCAGCGCCTGTGCTGCGCCTGTGCTGCGCCTGTGCTGTGTCCGTGCTGCGCCGTGCTGTGTCCGTGCTGTGTCCGTCAGAAGGTCTGGAGCGTCACCAGCGTGATCCGCCGCCCCTCGCCCCGGCCGTCGGTCTCGATCCGCACGCGCTGACCTGGCCGCAGCAACCGCAGCCCGCCCGCGTCGAACGCCGCCGCGTCGAAGGGCACCGGGGTGCCGTCGTCCAGCAGCACCTGCCCGCTGCGGGTCTCGGGGTCGTAGGTGTAAGCGGTGGCCTGCATGGCCGCAGCCTACTGCCCGCACAAGGGCACCGGAGCGCCCCATCCGGCGCTCGCCACCGCCGTGTACGGGCCCACGCCCAGCGCCAGCGCGGTCCGCAGATCGTCCCCCGTGTCCACGTCCTGCCGTACCGATTCCACGCTTTCCGGCGCCAGTTCCGCCGCTCCCGAGGCGCGGTGCCGGGCCCGTGAGGCGCCGCCGAAGGCCGGGTCCAGTTCCCGGCCGGGAGCGGCCGCGAGCAGTGTCGTGCCGAATTCCGCCGCGTCCGCCAGGAACGCGCGCGGGAATTCGGCGGCGGCCGCCAGTACCCGGGCCAGTTCAGCCGGGCGCAGCGCGGGCAGATCGGCGTTGAGCGCGGCGACGGCAGCCCCCGGCAGACCCGCGCGCACCGCCGAGGCGCCATGCGCCAGCGCGGCGTTCAGCCCGCCGGCCGGCTCGTCCGGCACGATCCGCGCGCCCAGCGCGGCCAGCGCCCTCCCGGCCACCGGGTCGCCCGTGACGACCGCCACACCGGCGACCTCGGGGCAGGCGAGCGCGGCGGCCACCGTGTCCTGCGCGAACGCCAGCACCAGCCCCGGCCGCGCCCCTTCCGCGACGGCGTCCGCGAGCCTGCTCTTCGCCCGTGCCAAGGGCTTCAGGGGGATGACCAAGCTCCACTGCACCGGCGTGCCCTCCCTCTCCGCTCGCGTTCATTGTCACCCGCTCCCCCCGGGCATCCCGAGCCGCCCCGAGGTGTGGGGGAATGCTGTGAAGGGCCGTCCGGGGGCGGTCGCCGTCAACATGCGGGCGTACGGTGTTCTCGACAGACCGGCGGCCCGGAGTCACACTTGTGCGGCCCCCGCCGAGGTGACGGCCCTCAGCGGCCATGGAGGAAGGTGTCCGCGTGTCCCGCCGCAGAATCGGCTTCTGGTACCGCTTCGCCGCGGTGATCTGCAAACCGCCGCTGGCGGTTCTGATCAAGCGGGACTGGCGAGGAATGGAGCACATTCCGGCCGACGGCGGATTTATCACCGCGGTGAACCACAATTCCCATGTGGACCCCTTCGCGTATGCGCACTATCAGTACAACACCGGACGGGTTCCGCGATTCCTGGCGAAGAGCGGCCTTTTCAAGAAGGGATTCGTCGGCGCCGTGATGCGCGGCACCGGACAGATCCCCGTGTACCGCGAGAGCAGCGACGCGCTGAGCGCATTCCGCGCCGCGATCGAGGCGGTCCATGAGGGCGAGTGCGTCGCTTTCTACCCCGAGGGCACCCTGACCCGCGACCCCGACGGCTGGCCCATGACCGCCAAGACCGGCGCCGCCCGCGTGGCGCTGGAGACCAGGTGCCCGGTCGTCCCGGTCGCCCAGTGGGGCGTCAACGAACTCCTGCCCGCCTACACGAAGAAGCCGCACCTGTTCCCGCGCAAGACCCACCACGTCCTGGCCGGGCCGCCGGTGGACCTCTCCCGCTTCTACGGCCAGGAGGTGACCGCCGACGTCCTGAGGGAGGCCACCGAGGTCATCATGGCGGCCGTCACCCGCCAGCTGGAGGAGATCCGGGGCGAGGAGGCGCCGGCCGTGCCCTACGACCCGCGCCGCGAGCGGATCGAGCAGCGGCGCCGCACCCGCGCCCAGTCCGGCAGGGCGCAGAGCCAGGACACGGTGCCCGCGCCCGCCGCCGAGGTCACTCCCACCGCCACCGAAGGGGGAAGCGGCAAGTGAGCACGCCTGTCCGGGTCGCCGTCATGGGCACCGGTTCCTGGGGCACCGCCTTCGCGGTGGTCCTCGCCGACGCGGGCTGCGAGGTCACCCTGTGGGCCCGTCGCGCCGAGGTGGCCGAAGCGGTCAACTCCACGCGGACCAACCCCGGCTATCTGCCCGGTGTCGAACTCCCCGGGGGCGTACGCGCCACCTCCGACGCCGCCGAGGCGCTGCGGGACGCCGACTTCCTCGTCCTGGCGATCCCCTCCCAGACGCTGCGCGCCAACCTCGCCGACTGGGCCCCGCTGCTCGCCCCGCACACCGTGCTCGTCTCCTTGATGAAGGGCGTCGAACTCGGCTCCGCCATGCGGATGAGCGAGGTCATCGAGGATGTCGCCAAGGTCGGCCCCGACCGGATCGCCGTGGTCACCGGGCCCAACCTGGCCCGTGAGATCGCCGCCCGGATGCCCGCGGCCGCCGTGGTCGCCTGCACCGACGAGGCGGTCGCCCGGCGGCTCCAGGCGGCCTGCCACACCCCGTACTTCCGGCCGTACACCAACACCGACGTGATCGGCTGCGAACTCGGCGGCGCGGTGAAGAACGTCATCGGGCTCGCCGTCGGCATCGCGGACGGCATGGGACTCGGCGACAACGCCAAGGGTTCGCTCATCACGCGCGGCCTCGCCGAGACCACCCGGCTCGGCATGGCGCTCGGCGCCGACCCGCTGACCTTCTCCGGACTCGCCGGACTCGGCGACCTGGTGGCGACCTGCTCCTCGCCGCTGTCCCGCAACCACACCTTCGGCACCAACCTCGGCAAGGGCATGACGCTCCAGGAGACCGTCGCGGTCACCCGGCAGACCGCCGAGGGCGTCAAGTCCAGCGAGTCCGTGCTGGATCTGGCCCGCAGGCACGGCGTCGACATGCCGATCACCGAGACGGTCGTCGGCATCGTCCACGACGCCAAGCCGCCCGTGGTCGCCCTCAAGGAGCTGATGTCGCGCAGCGCGAAGCCCGAGCGACGCTGAGCGAAGGCGCCGGGTCGACGCTGTCCGGGGGCAGGGCCAACGGGTACTCTCAACGCGATATGAGCACCGAGAACCTCCCCCAGAACCCTGCCGCGCGGCCCCGCAAGCCGCGTGTGGCCGTCGTGTTCGGCGGCCGCTCCTCCGAACACGGGATCTCCACCGTCACCGCGGGTGCCGTCCTGGGCGCCATCGACCGGACCAAGTACGACGTCCTGCCGATCGGTATCACCCGTGACGGCCGCTGGGTCCTGACGGCCGACGAGCCGGAGCGGATGGCCATCACGGACCGCCGCACCCCGGAGGTGCTGGACGTGGCGGAGTCCAGCGAGGGCGGAGTGGTGCTCCCGGTCGACCCGGCCAACCGCGAGGTCGTCTACAGCGAGCCCGGCGCGGTGCCCAAGGCGCTCGGCGAGGTCGACGTGGTCTTCCCGGTGCTGCACGGCCCCTTCGGCGAGGACGGCACCCTCCAGGGCCTGCTGGAGCTGTCCGGTGTCCCCTACGTCGGCTCGGGCGTGCTCGCCTCGGCCGTCGGCCAGGACAAGGACTACATGAAGCGGGTGTTCATCTCCTTCGGGCTCAAGGTCGGCCCGTACCTGGTGATCCGGCCCCGCGAGTGGCAGCGGGACGAGTCCGCCGCCCGCAGGCGGATCGTGGACTTCGCCGGTGAGCACGGCTGGCCGCTGTTCGTGAAGCCCGCCCGCGCCGGCTCCTCCATCGGCATCACCAAGGTCGACGGCCTGGCCGGGCTGGACGAGGCCATCGCCGAGGCCCAGCGCCACGACCCGAAGATCCTCGTGGAGGCCGCGCTGACCGGCCGCGAGATCGAGTGCGGCGTCCTGGAGTTCGAGGACGGCCCGCGCGCCTCTGTCCCCGCCGAGATCCCGCCGCCGAGCGCGCACGCGTACTACGACTTCGACGCCAAGTACATCGACTCCACGCCCGGTGTCGTCCCGGCCCCGCTCACCGACGAGCAGACCGCGGAGATCCAGCGGCTCGCGGTCGAGGCGTTCGAGGCGGCGTCCTGCGAGGGTCTGGTCCGCGCGGACTTCTTCCTCACCGAGGACGGCGAGTTCGTCATCAACGAGATCAACACGCTGCCCGGCTTCACCCCCATCTCGATGTACCCGAAGATGTGGGAGGCGTCCGGCATCGGCTACGCGGAGCTGGTGGACCGCCTGGTCCAGGCGGCGCTGCGCCGTCCTACCGGGCTGCGCTAGACCTCCGGGTCATCACCGCATGGAGGCGATCCCCTCGGGGATCGCCTTCTTCACGGCCGGGGCCAGGTCGACCAGCACCGCCGTGGAGTCGTCCGGGCCGGACAGTTCCTCGGGCAGCGTCACCTCCACATAGGCGCGGCGGCTCGCGGTGGTGAAGCGCGAGGAGCCGTCGTCCCGCTTCTCCATCAGCCAGTCCACGCCGTCGACCCCGCCGGCCAGCGCGTCGGGGTCGTGGCCCTGGGCCACCTCGGGGTCGATCATCTTCGGCGGCCGGACCACCCCGCAGCGCAGTATGATCGCCGGGCCCGACCAGCCCGCCGTCCAGCGGGAGGCGGGCCGGGGGTCGTCGCGGTGCCGGCCGTCGACCTTCTCGGGCAGCGTCTCGTCCAGACGCCGGCACAGAGGGGCGGTCCGCGCGTCGGGGCGGGGAGCCGCGACCGCGGTGCCGTCGTCCGTCGTGGAACAGCCCGCGACCGCGATCAGCAGCGCGGGTGCGAGCAGGCCGAGGGGCCGGTGACGGAAGAAGTTCACCGGCCAAGCGTAGACGGGGGCTACAGATGCACGACCGGACAGGTCAGGGTGCGTGTGATGCCGTCCACCTGCTGGACCTTGGCGACCACCATGCGACCGAGTTCGTCGACGGTGTCGGCCCGCGCGCGGACGATGACGTCATAGGGTCCCGTCACGTCCTCGGCCTGGATCACCCCAGGGATCTTGCCGATCGTGTCGGCGACGGTCGACGCCTTGCCGACCTCGGTCTGGATCAGGATGTACGCCTGTACCACGGAACCTCCAGGGCGGCCACGAGGATCATGTGGGGAAGAGGGACGCCACGGTATCGCGTCGCGGCGCCCCGAGGGGAGACCCTCGGGGACGGTGCACGCGCGCCGGGGGGCGGGCACGACGGAAGTTGACGGTCACCTCGACCGTATCGGGGACACTGATGACGCGCGACCGGGCACGGGACAGGCACAGAAGGGGCTTGAGGCCATGAAGGGCACAGTGGGTGAGCTCGGTGAGTTCGGGCTCATCCGGGAGCTGACCTCCCGTCTCACCACCACCCCGGCGGTCCGGGTCGGCCCGGGTGACGACGCCGCCGTGGTCGCCGCCCCGGACCGCCGGGTGGTGGCGAGCACGGACATCCTGCTGGAGGGCCGGCACTTCCGCCGCGACTGGTCCACCGCCTACGACGTGGGCCGCAAGGCCGCGGCCCAGAACCTCGCGGACATCGCCGCGATGGGCGCCGTGCCCACCGCCCTGCTGCTCGGCCTGGTCGTCCCGGCCGAACTCCCGGTGACCTGGGCGACCGAGCTGATGGACGGCCTGCGCGACGAGTGCCAGGTCGCGGGCGCCTCCGTGGTCGGCGGGGACGTCGTACGCGGCGACACGATCATGGTGTCGATCACCGCGCTCGGCGATCTGCGCAACCAGGAACCGGTGACCCGCGCGGGCGCGCGGCCCGGCGACCTGGTGGCCGTCACGGGCTGGCTGGGCTGGTCCGCCGCCGGGTTCGCGGTGCTGTCGCGGGGCTTCCGCTCGCCGCGCGCCTTCGTGGAGGCCCACCGCCGCCCCGAGCCGCCGTACCACGCGGGCCCGGCGGCCGCCGCGCTCGGCGCGACCGCGATGTGCGACGTCAGCGACGGGCTGATCGCCGACCTCGGGCACATCGCGGACGCCAGCAAGGTCCGGATCGACATCCGCTCCGGCGCGATCGACATCCCCACCCAGATGAACGACATCGGGCAGGCGGTCGGGGTGGACCCGCGCCAGTGGGTGCTGACCGGGGGAGAGGACCACGCGATCGTGGCCACCTTCCCGCCCGACACCAAACTCCCGGCCCGCTGGAAGATCATCGGCGAGGTCCTCAGCCTCTCGGCGCTGCCCCAGGTGACCGTGGACGGGGCGCCCTGGACCGCCACGGGCGGCTGGGACCACTTCGGGGACCCGGAGTGAGGCCCGCCGGACAGGCGCCGCCGCGCGTCCTCACGGTGGCCGGCTCGGACTCCGGCGGCGGAGCGGGCATCCAGGCCGACCTGAAGACGATGCTGGCGCTCGGCGTGCACGGGATGAGCGTGCTCACGGCCGTGACCGCGCAGAACTCCCTGGGTGTGCAGGGCGCCTGGGAGCTGCCGGTGGAGGCCGTACGGGCCCAGTACCGCAGCGTGGTGGACGACATCGGCGTGCAGGCCGTGAAGACCGGCATGCTGGCCTCGGCGGAACTGGTCGAGACGGTCGCGGAGTTGATCTCCGGCACCGACGCGCCCGTGGTGGTGGACCCGGTGGGCGTCTCCAAGCACGGCGACCCGCTGCTCGCCGCCTCCGCCCTGGACTCGGTGCGCACCCGGCTGCTCCCGGCGGCGACCGTGGCCACCCCGAACCTGGATGAAGTGGCCCAACTCACAGGATTCCGGGTCACTTCGGAGGCGGAGCTGCGCCCGGCGGCGGAAGCGGTGCTCGCCCACGGGCCCCGGTGGGTACTGATCAAGGGCGGCCATCTCACCGGGGAGGCCGTGGACCTGCTCACGGACGGCGACCAGGAGTTCCGGCTGCGCGCCCCGCGGCACGACAACCGGCACACCCACGGCACGGGCTGCACCCTGGCCTCGGCCATCGCGTCCGGGCTGGCCAAGGGCCTCGCCGTACCGGAGGCGGTCACGGCGGCCAAGGAGTACGTCACCGGGGCCATCGCCCACGGCTTCGCGCTGGGCGCCGGGATCGGCCCCGTGGACCACGGCTGGCGGTTCTAGACAACGCGAAGAGCCGGCCCACCCGAGGGTGGACCGGCTCGACGCAGCAACCGACAGTGGCCGCGCGCTAAGCGTTGCGTCAGCGCGAGACCTTGCCGGCCTTGATGCACGAGGTGCAAGCGTTCACGCGCTTCGGCGTCCCGCCGACCACGGTACGGACGCGCTGGATGTTCGGGTTCCAGCGACGGGACGTACGGCGGTGCGAGTGCGAGATGTTGTTGCCGAAGCCCGGCCCCTTGCCGCAGACGTCGCAGTTGGCAGCCACGGGTCACTCCAAAGACTTCAGATGCACTTACGGTTGATTCCCGGCATGCCGGGATCAACATTCAGGTAGACCTGAGATCTTGAGTGGCGGTGCCAGGGGGAATGGCCCGACCGGGATCGGGCAACCGAAGCAGCATACAACGACTGCTTCCGTACAACGAAACTACCATGGCGGCCCGGCACCCCGTGCCCGGCCCTCCCGCTATGGACGCCGCCCCACGGTCTACGCTGCGTCCCACGTCCAGCCACAGGGAGGCGCAGGTGGCGCAGGTGCCGCAGACGTTCCTCGATGCTCTCGCGGTGCGCACCTGGTGCGGTCTGGCGCTGCGGGCGCTCGGTCGCGCGCGCGAGGAGATCGACGCGATCAACGTCTATCCCGTCGCCGACGGGGACACCGGCACCAACCTGTATCTGACCCTGGAATCCGCGACGGCGGCCGTCGAAGCGGTGTTCGCCGGGTACGAGCACGGGGCCGAGGGCCCCTCCTTCGCGGACGCCCTGCGCGCGATGGCCCACGGCGCCCTGATCGGCGCCCGCGGCAACTCCGGCACGATCCTCGCCCAGCTCCTGCGGGGCATGTCCCAGATGCTCGCCTCCGACGGCGCGGGTGACGTGACCCACGTCGACGGCACCGTGCTGCGGTCGGCGCTGCGCCGGGCCGCCGACGCCGCCCGCGAGGCCGTCGCCCACCCCGTCGAGGGCACCGTGCTCACCGTCGCCTCGGCCGCCGCCGACGCGGCCGGCGGAGCGGAGGGCGACTGCGGGACGGTCGTCCTGGCCGCGTACGAGGGAGCGCGCGCCGCGCTGGCCGCCACTCCCCGGCAACTCGCCGTGCTCGGCCGTGCCGGAGTGGTGGACGCGGGCGGGCGGGGTCTGGTGACCGTCCTGGCTTCGCTGGTGGAGGCGGTCACGGGGGAGGCCGTGCCCGAGGAGACGTACGCCGGGGCGGCCGGGGCCGAGGTCTGCCCAGATGCCCAGGAGCACGTGGGGGAGGGCGGCCCCGCCTACGAGGTGATCTACCTCCTGGAGGCCGGTGACACGGCCGTGGCCCGCCTCCGGGAACGTCTCGACGCCCTGGGTGACTCGCTCGTCGTGGTGGGCGGCGACGGGCTGTGGAACGTCCATGTGCACGTCGACGACGCCGGTGCCGCCGTGGAGGCTGGCATCGAGGCCGGACGGCCGTACCGCGTCCGGATCACCCACTTCGCCGCCGACGACGTGCACGCCGGCGGGCGGCGGCCGCCGCGCGAGCCGGCGCAGCGGGCCGTGGTCGCCGTGGTGCCCGGCGAGGGGCTGGCCGGGCTGTACGCGGAGGCGGGCGCCACCACCGTCCTCGCCCGCCCCGGCGAACCGCCCGCCAGCGGGGAACTCGCCCAGGCCCTCAGGCGCGCGCACGCCCGCGAGGTCGTCCTGCTGCCCAACGACGCCGAACTGCGCCACACGGCCGCCGCGGCCGCCGAGCAGGTCCGCGCCGAGGGCGTCCGGGTCGCGCTGATCCCGACCCGCTCGGCGGTCCAGGGCATCGCCGCGCTCGCCGTGCACGAACCGGAGCGCCGGTTCGACGAGGACGTGGTCCAGATGACCTCGGCCGCCGGTGCCACCCGGTACGCCGAGGTGCTCGTCGCCGAGCGCCAGTCGTGGACGACGGCCGGGATCTGCCAGGCCGGGGACGTGCTCGGGCTGATCGACGGCGACGTGGCCGTGATCGGCCCCGACCTCACCGGCACCGCCGAGACCCTGCTCGACCGCATGCTCCGGGCGGGCGGCGAACTGGTCACCCTGGTCGTCGGCGACGAGGCCCCCGAGACCGTCGCCGACCGCCTCGAAGCGCGCGTCCGCGAGTCCTACCTCGCCGTGGACACCGTGGTCTACCGGGGAGGCCGGCAGGGCTCGCTGCTGCTCATCGGGGTGGAGTGAGCGGGGCGAGGGGCCCGGGTCAGTCGCCGTCCAGCAGCCGGTACGCCGTCTCACGCCGGGCGCGGACGGTGCCGTCCGTGCCGTCAGTGCCATCGGCGCTCCCGTCGCCCACGGCGCCCTTGTAGGCCGCGAGCACCGCACGCGCGCGTGCCTTCGCCTCGGCCGTCCGGCCGAGCCCGGCCTCCAGCGCGGCTGCGGCCAGTTCGGCGCCGGTGCGGTCGTGCAGACCCTCCGCGCCGAGCGTGGCGAACAGCGCGGCCGACCGTTCCAGCTCCGCCAGCGCCTCCTCGCCCTCGCCCACCGTGGCCAGGAGGTCACCGAACTGGCGGTGCGTATGCCCGAGTTCGGCGGTCAGCCGGGCCCCCTCCAGCGGGTCGTCCGCCTCCGCCAGCGCCTTCCCGCACACCTGGACCGCCCGCGCCATCAGCGCCCGCACCCCCGGCACCCCGGCCGCCAGCCGGGGCGCCAGCCAGGCCCGCGCCCGCAGCGCGCGCACCGTGAAGTACGGGTTGCCCAGCGCCTCCCACAGCTCGCCCGCCCGCACGTACGCCCGGTCCGCGTCCGCCGGGAGGTCCGCCGCGCCCAGGGACTCGCCGGCCAGGTGGGCCAGCGTCGCGTGGTCCTGCTGCTCCGGCCAGTGCTCGGCGATGCCGGCCGCAAGCAGCCGGTGCTCGGCCGCCGCCCGGTGCTCGCCCAGCTCGCTCAGGCAGTCCCCGAGCCACCAGCGGGTCTGCACCAGCGCACCGTCCCCGTGCACCTCGGCCGACAGTTCGGCGAGCGCCGACTCCAGCACCTCGGCCGCCTCCGTCCAGCGCCCCTGGCGCAGCAGCAGGCCGCCCAGCAGATGGCGGCCCCAGGCGCCGAAAGTGCCGCTCTCGCCCGCCTCGTCGGCCCAGTGCGCGGCCTGGAGCGCATGCCCGGCCGCCTCCTCGGTGCCGTCCCGCGCCCCGATCAGCTCGGCCAGCTGAAGATGCAGCTGCGCCCGACCGGTCGGCTCCAGCCACGCCCCGCCGTGCTCCAGCGCCGACCGCAGCGCCCGCTCGGCCTCGGCCGGCTCCCCGAGATGCCGGGCCAGCGCCCCCACCCGCGCCTCGTACTCCACGGCGAACCACGGCAGTCCCGCGCCCGTGAACTCGGCCACCGCCCGCCGGAACAGCTCGGCCGCGCGGGACAGGTCCCCGCCCAGCTCGGTCAGCTCCGCCAGCATGGCCCGCGCCTCGGCCCCGCGCGCCACCAGCCGTATGTCGTCGCCGGTACGGCCGCCGACGAACGCCAGCACCTCCCGCGCGGCCCGCTCCGCGTCCTGCGCCGGGGCGCCCTCGTGGACGCACCGCATCAGCACCCGGGCCCGGCTGATCAGCACCCCCGCCGTCTGACGGGGGCCGGTCGCCTCCTCCGCGTACAACGCGAGCACCTCGTCGTACAGCGCGTCGACCGTCTTCAGCGCCGCCTCCGCCTCACCGGTCAGGGCGCGCACGTACGCTCCACGCGCGCGTGCAGCCAGCGCCTCGCCGAGGTCGCCCGCCTCCGCCCAGAGGGAGGCGGCCCTCTCGAAGACCGGGATGCCCTCGGGGCCCAGGGACATCGCCTCGTTGTCGGCCAACTCGGCACGCGCGCGTGCGTCGAGCCCGGTACCGTCGGCGGCCCGCGCGAGGGCCGCCCACGCCTGCGGGGCGTCCGGCTGGAGGGTCTCCGACAGCAGCCGCGCCCGCGCCAGCAGCTCGTGCACCCCCGGCTCCTCGGCCGGGACCTCCTCCGGCGCGGGAGGCGGTGCCGGAGCCGTCCGTACGCCCAGCGGCAGGCGCTCCACCAGCGGCTCCGCCGCCATCGTGGCGCGGGTCAGGTCACCGATGTGCGAGGTGCCGTTGCGCGCGTCGAACCGCGCGGCCAGCGCCAGCGCCTCCCCGCGCGCGTGCCCGGCCAGCTCCCGCGCGGTCCACGTCCGCCCGGCCGGACCCGGCACCTCCCGGTCGCCCCGCCCGAGCGAGGTCAGCCGGTCCATCAGCAGGGTCACCACGGCCAGGAACTCCAGCAGGCCGCGCGGATGCCCGCTGTCCGTGAAGTACGCGGGCCGCTCCGCCAGCAGCTCCAGAGCGCGCGCCTCGTTCCCGCTCAGCGCGCAGAACTCCACATGGGCGGCGTACGCGTCCCGCATGCTCTCCATCGGCCGCACCAGCCTGATGCCCCGCAGATGATGAGCGCGGGCCTCCTCCACCCGGCCCAGCCGCAGCAGCGGCACCAGCGACCGGGCCAGTACCCCGTGCGGCTCGTGCGCACAGGTGAACTCGCCCTCCACCACCGGCCACCACAGCTCAAGGCCCTCCGCGTCCCGGCCCGACTCCACCTGCCAGCCACCCTGCCCGTGCAGCTCGCAGGCGTGGCAGTCGGCCATGTCGTCCCGGTCGGCGGCCAGCCACGCCGCGTACGCCCGCTCGGCCCGCGTCCGGTCCCCGGTGTGCGAGGCGATGCCGAACTCCGCCGCCCGCACGGCCCGTTCGGAATACCCGGCGACGCGATAGCGGCGCGCCATCTCACCGAGCCAGTTCTCCACCGACGCCAGCGGGATGTGCGGCTGCCCCAGCATGCCCGCCGTCATCCACTTGAACGTCCAGTGCAGCGCGTGCGCCTCGTACGCGTCGAAGTCCTCCGGACGCTCGTCCCACATCCGCAGCAGCCGCGCGAACGGCACGAACACCCGGTCCTTCTCCGAGCTGTAGTTGTAGACCCTCACCTGATGGCCGAGCGCCTCGATCACCGCGAGCGGGATGTCCAGCTTCTCGGCCTCCGCGAGGAGTTCCTCCGCACGCGCGTTGCGCGCCGGGCCCTCCGGCCGCTCCGAGTTCTCCGCCAGCGCCCGCCGCAGCGCCTCGAAATCCGTTGTCCCGCTCATCGTCCCTCGCCCTCCCCGAGCGTCGCCCACTCCAGCAGTCCGGCGAACGCCCGGTTCACCAGCTCCGAGTCCGCCGGGCGCAGCGGGCGGCGCGCCAGCAGCAGCGCCTGCCCGTACAGCGCCTCGGCGGCCGTCCCCGTCAGCTCCGGGTCGGTCAGCGAACCCACCCTCCGCACCAGCGGGTTGAGATGGTTCAGCACCAGCCTGGCCCGCGGGGCGGTACCGCGCAGCGAGCCCAGGATGCCCGCCCACAGGTCGTCCGCCCCCTCCTCCGCGTCCGCCCGCGCCCGCTCGTGCCGCGCCGACCGGTCGTCCAGATGCAGCGCGGGCACCGACACCGGGTGGAACGCCCGCAGCTCCACGTCGCAGCCCAGCGGATCGAGCCGGGCCCGCGCGGCCGCCAGGAAACCGGACAGTGCCGGCTCGGCCGCCGGGTCCACCGCGTCCAGATGGGCGGTCACCGTGTCCGCGTCCAGCTCCGCCACCACCGTGCCCGGCCGCACCGACGGCAGCGCCTCGACCAGCTCGCTGTCGTAGGTGTAGCCCCCGTTCACCACCCCGACGCCCTGCGCCGCGGCGATCGGCGCGACCTGCCGGAACTCCTCGACGCTCCGGGTGAAGTGCACCACCGGGTGCCGCCGCGCGAACTCCTCCAGCGACAGCTCCCCGTCACTGGTCTCGAACGGCAGCCAGGGCAGCATGACCCGCAGCATCTCGCGGTCGTGCCGGGCCAGCGCCCGCACCCCCAGATGGTGCACGGCCAGGAACGCCGCCAGCCGCTCCGGATCACCCGCCGCGAGCCCGGTCAGCCAGTCCCGCACCCGCTCGCCCAGTGCCTCGCGGACGGCGGCCAGCGTCTCGTCCTCGTACAGCGCCTCGCGCGACGCGGTGGGTCGCAGGGTGTCCGTGTCCAGCACACAGCGCACGAAGAACGCCCAGTCCGGCAGCAGCTGTTCGGCCCGCTCGGTGAGCAGCATGCCCTTCAGATGCACCCGGTGCGTGGCCCGCCGCACCGGGCTCACCGCGGAGGGCAGCACGTACGCCACCCCGCGCACCCCGGCCAGCGGCACGTCCAGCGTGATCGAGTCCAGCGGGGTGAAGCCGAACAGCTCCCGGCAGTGCGCCTCCAGCGCCGCCCGCCGCTCCACCGGGCCCGCCCAGGGGCGGTCCCAGGGCGCCGGGAGATCCGTCACCGGCTCGTCGTCCACCCGCACGTCGTACGGCAGCAGCGAGCCGAAGTCCCGCGCCAGCGAACGCACCCGAGCCGGCGCCAGCCACTCGCCGGCCCCCGGGCGCGCCACCAGATGCACGGTCGTGCCCGGCTCCGGCCGCGCCGAGTCCGGCAGGGTGCGCACGGTGTACGAGCCGTCGTCGGCGGCCGTCCACTCCACCGGCGGCGCGCCGGGCGTACGGGCGCTGCGGCTGACCACCCGGACGCGCTCGGCCACCACGAAGCAGGCCAGCAGCCCGATGCCGAACCGGCCGAGGAACCCGGAACGGGTCTCCTCCAGGCCCTCCGCCCGCTTGGAACTGCGGCCGATGGTCGCCAGCAGGGTGTGCACGTCCGACTCGGTGAGCCCGATACCGCTGTCCTCTACCCGCAGTCCGCCGCGCCCGTCCGGGAACAGCCGCACCCGCGCCGGGGCACCGGGCTCCTCGGCCCGCCGGGCGGTGACGGCGTCCACGGCGTTCTGGAGCAGCTCGCGCAGGTAGACCCTGGGACTCGAGTACAGATGCTGGGAGAGCAGGTCCACCAGACCACGCAGGTCGACCTGGAAGGTGTGCGGGGATGACTGAGGGTTCTGGGAGTCCATCGTCACGGCGCCGGTGGGGGGAGCTTCGCGCGGCGCGGGGTCGGGCGGCTCGGTGCCGTGGGGGCGATGACCGCGGGGGATGGCCGGAGCGCGTCATCCTAGGCCCGAAGGCCCGAGCTGACCAGGGACTTCGGCGAGATTCCCGGGATCGCCCGCTGGCACCTGTACGGCGATGTCGGTGGTGTGGTGTGCAATGGATCTCGTGCCCGCACTGCGAGAACCCCTGAAGAAGGTGCTCGGTCCCGCCACCGCGAAGGTGATGGCCGAGAACCTCGGCCTGCACACCGTCGGCGACCTCCTGCACCACTACCCCCGCAGATACGAGGAGCGCGGCCAGCTCACCCACCTCGCCGACCTGCCCATGGACGAGCACGTCACCGTGGTCGCCCAGGTCGCCGACGCCCGGCTGCACACCTTCGCCTCCTCCCGCGCCCCGCGCGGAAAGGGCCAGCGGCTGGAGGTCACCATCACCGACGGCAGCGGCCGCCTCCAGCTGGTCTTCTTCAGCAACGGCGTGCACAAGCCCCACAAGGAACTGCTGCCGGGCACCCGCGCGATGTTCTCCGGCAAGGTCTCCGTCTTCAACCGCCGCCTCCAGCTCGCCCACCCGGCGTACGAACTGCTGGACAAGGACGCCGAGGACGGCGACGAGGCAGCGGAGAGCTGGGCCGGCTCCCTCATCCCGATCTACCCCGCCACCGCCAAGCTGGAGTCCTGGAAGATCGGCAAGGCGGTGCAGACCGTACTGCCCAGTGTCCAGGAGGCCGTCGACCCGCTCCCCGGGTCGCTGCGCGAGGGCCGCGGCCTGGTCGAGCTGCCCGAGGCCCTGGTCAAGATCCACCGCCCCGCCACCAAGGCCGACATCGCCGACGCCCGCGCCCGCCTCAAGTGGGACGAGGCGTTCGTCCTCCAAGTAGCCCTCGCCCGCCGCCGCTACGCCGACACCCAGCTCCCCGCCGTCCCCCGCCGCCCCCTCACCGACGGCCTCCTCACCACCTTCGACGCCCGCCTCCCCTTCACCCTCACCGCAGGCCAGCAACACGTCTCCGCCGAGATCCTCACCGACCTCGCCACCGCCCACCCGATGCACCGGCTGCTCCAGGGGGAAGTGGGGTCGGGCAAGACGATGGTGGCGCTCCGCGCCATGCTCGCCGTGGTCGACGCGGGCGGGCAGGCGGCGATGCTCGCGCCCACCGAGGTGCTCGCGCAGCAGCATCACCGGTCCATCACCGAGATGATGGGGGAGCTGGCCGAGGGGGGGATGCTGGGCGGGGGCGAGCACGGGACCAAGGTGGTGCTGCTGACCGGGTCGATGGGGGCGGCCGCGCGCAGGCAGACGCTGCTGGACATCGTCACCGGTGAGGCGGGGATCGTCATCGGCACCCACGCGCTCATCGAGGACAAGGTCCAGTTCCACGACCTCGGCCTGGTCGTCGTTGACGAACAGCACCGCTTCGGCGTCGAGCAGCGCGACGCCCTGCGCGGCAAGGGCAGACAGCCCCCGCACCTGCTCGTCATGACGGCCACCCCGATCCCGCGCACGGTCGCGATGACGGTCTTCGGCGACCTGGAGACCTCGGTCCTGGACCAGCTCCCGGCCGGCCGCTCCCCGATCGCCACCCATGTCGTCCCGGCCGCCGACAAGCCCCACTTCCTCGCCCGCGCCTGGGAACGCGTCCGCGAGGAGGCCGAGAACGGCCACCAGGCGTACGTCGTCTGCCCCCGCATCGGCGACGAGGACGAGAGCGCCGCCGAGAAGAAGGCCACCGAGGGCGACAGACGCCCCCCGCTGGCCGTCCTCGACATCGCCGACCAGCTCGCCCGGGGCCCGCTCCAGGGCCTCAGGGTCGAGGTGCTGCACGGCAGGATGCACCCCGACGACAAGGACGCCGTGATGCGCCGCTTCGCCGCCGGTGAGACGGAGGTACTCGTCGCCACCACGGTCATCGAGGTCGGCGTCAACGTCCCCAACGCCACCGCCATGGTCATCATGGACGCCGACCGTTTCGGCGTCTCCCAGCTCCACCAGCTGCGCGGCCGCGTCGGCCGCGGCTCCGCGCCCGGCCTCTGCCTCCTGGTCAGCGAGATGCCCGAGGCCAGCCCCGCCCGCCAGCGCCTGAACGCTGTCGCCGCCACCCTCGACGGCTTCGAACTCTCCCGCATCGACCTCGAACAGCGCCGTGAGGGCGACGTCCTCGGCCAGGCCCAGTCCGGCGCCCGCACCAGCCTCCGCGTCCTGGAGGTCATCGAGGACGAGGAGATCATCGCGGAGGCGAGGGAGGAAGCGGCGGCGGTGGTGGCGGCGGACCCGGAGCTGACGCGCCTGCCGGGCCTACGCACAGCATTGGAGGCTCTCCTGGACGAGGAAAGAGAGCAGTACCTGGACAAGGGCTGACGTGTCCTTCCCTGAAGGGCCGTGGGGAACCGAGCGGTCGACCACAAACCGCCCGCACCCGCCAACGCGCCACCAGACCCCCCACCACCCGCGAAAATAGAAGAACCCCAAAGAAGAAGGACCCCTCACATGACCCGCGTGATCGCCGGCACCGCAGGCGGACGCCGCTTGGCCGTCCCGCCGGGGACCGGCACCCGCCCCACCTCCGACCGCGCACGCGAAGCCCTCTTCTCCACCTGGCAGTCCCTCCTCGGCACCCCCCTGAACGGCGAGCGCGTCCTCGACCTCTACGCCGGCTCCGGCGCGGTCGGCCTGGAGGCACTGAGCCGCGGCGCCGCCCACGCCCTCCTCGTGGAGGCCGACACCCGAGCCGCCCGCACCGTCCGCGACAACGTCCGCACCCTGGGCCTGCCCGGCGCCGAAGTCCGGGCGGGCAAAGCGGAACAAGTCATCCGTACCGCACCCCCCGCCGACCCCTACGGCCTGGTGTTCCTCGACCCCCCGTACGCCGTCTCCGACGACGATCTCCGGGAGATCCTCCTCACACTCCGCACCGGGGGCTGGCTGACCGGCGAAGCGCTCGTCACCGTGGAGCGCGGCACCCGAGGGGGCGCATTCCACTGGCCGGTCGGGTTCGAGCCGATCCGGTCCCGTCGCTACGGCGAGGGAACGTTTTGGTACGGTCGCGCCGCCTCACCGTGCGAAGACGCACGATGACCGGACCCGAGAGCGAGGGATCTCCCGTGCGCCGCGCCGTCTGTCCCGGATCGTTCGACCCGATCACCAACGGACATCTCGACATCATCGCCCGCGCCTCCCGCCTGTACGACGAGGTGTTCGTCGCGGTGATGATCAACACCTCCAAGAAGGGCCTGTTCGAGGTCGACGAGCGGATCGACCTGATCCGCGAGGTCACCGCCGAATACGCCAACGTCCGCGTCGAGACCCACCACGGCCTCCTCGTCGACTTCTGCAAGGACCGCGACATCCCCGCCATCGTCAAGGGCCTGCGCGCGGTGAGCGACTTCGACTACGAACTCCAGATGGCCCAGATGAACAACGGCCTCACCGGGGTGGAGACGCTGTTCGTGCCCACCAACCCCGCCTACAGCTTCCTCTCCTCCTCCCTGGTCAAGGAGGTCGCGGCCTGGGGCGGCGACATCTCCCACCTGGTGCCCCCGCAGGTGCTAGAAGCGCTCGGCGACCGGCTCCGGAAGGACTGACGCCCCGGGGAGGCGACCGGGGAAGGTGACAACACGTCACCCGGTGTCGGACGGCCGCTCCATGGCCGTACAGTCGTCCCGTCCGTCTCCAACACAGCTGTAGAGAGTGGCGAGCCAGGTGGACGTCCAGAACAAGCTCGACGAGATCGTCGCCTCGGTCTCCGGTGCCCGGTCCATGCCGATGTCGGCCTCGTGCGTGGTCAACCGCACCGAACTGCTCGCGCGGCTCGAAGAGGTCCGCCAGGCCCTCCCCGGCTCCCTCGAACAGGCCCAGGAGCTGATCGGCGGCCGTGAGCAGCTGGTCGAGCAGGCCCGCGCCGAGGCCGAGCGGATCATCGAGACCGCGCACGCCGAGCGCGGCAGCCTGATCGCCGGCACCGAGGTGGCCCGCCACTCCCAGGCCGAGGCCGACCGCATCCTTGCCGAGGCCCGCGCCGAGGCCGAGCAGATTCGCGCGGACGCCGACGACTACGTCGACTCCAAGCTCGCCAACTTCGAGGTCGTCCTCACCAAGACCCTCGGCTCGGTCGGCCGCGGCCGGGAGAAGCTGCTCGGCACCGGCCCCGGCCTGGACGAGCACGGCTACGAGGACGAGGACGCCCCGGAGCGCAGCCAGGACCCGGAGACCCTGCGCCACGACGCGGACGCCTACGTCGACGTCAAGCTCGGCGCCTTCGAGGCGGTGCTCGCCAAGACCCTGGAGGCCGTCCACCGGGGCCGGCAGAAGCTGCACGGCCGGATCGCCTCCGACGACCTGAGCGCCCTCGCCGACGACACCACGACCTTCCAGCACTCCAGCGACGCCGACTACCTGGCCGACCTCGCCGCCCTCGCCGACACCCCGGCCCCGCGCACCCCGGCCCCGCCCCCGGCCCGGGAACCGGTGTACGAGGCGCAGGAGGCGTACGGCTACCAGCAGCCCGACGCCTACCCGGCGGCCTACCCCCCGCAGCCCGGCTACGCGCCGCAGGAGGAGTACCGCTACCAGCAGGACCTGTACGCCGCTCCCCAGGGCTACGCCCCGCAGGCCGAGGGCGCCTTCCACAGCTACGACCCGCAGCAGGCCCCGTTCGACCCGAACCAGGAGCAGCAGCCGCAGGGACAGCCCCAGCAGGACCGCGCCCTGGACGAGGCCAGCCTCTTCGACACCGGCATGATCAGCGCGGAGCAGTTGCGCGCCTACGAGCAGGGCCGGGGGCTGTAGCCGACCCGATTGGGTCCTGAGCGAATGGTCCAGTATCCTAGCTGTTCGGTCGCGTGTATCCCCGCGATCAGCGCTGCCCGGAACACCGTCGGGCCGCGTCCCTCCTAGCTCGGACCGAAAGCGGGAATGGCTTCCAACGCACGCCTCGACCACCGCAACCCTCTCGTGATCGACACGCACGAGCTGGGCCGGCGGCCCGGTGCGATGCAGCGCCTGACCCGCGAGGTCGACGCCCCCCGGGATCTCGGTCTCGAGGGTGTCATCGGAGTGCCGGAAGGCGCCCCGCTGGAGCTGGACCTCCGTCTGGAGTCGGTCATGGAAGGTGTGCTTGTCACAGGCACCGCCCGTGCATCTGCCAAGGGGGAGTGCGTAAGGTGTCTGGAGCCGGTCGGGCTGGAGCTCGAAGCGGACTTCCAGGAGATGTTCTCGTACCCTGACGCCGACGACCGTGGCCGCGTGATCGCGGAACCGGGCGACGACGCCGAGGACGACGAGGACAGGCAGTACCTCGAGGACGGTCTGATCGACCTCGAACCGCTGCTGCGGGATGCGGTGGTGCTCGCACTGCCGATGCAGCCGGTGTGCCAGGACGACTGTCTGGGCCTGTGCTCCGAATGCGGAGCGCGGCTCACGGACGACCCGGACCACCACCACGACGCCGTCGACATCCGTTGGGCGGCACTGCAGGGACTCGCCGACACCATGTCGGACGGCGAGAAGGACGAGATGAGCGGCGACGTGCGTCGATCAGCACGTGCCGACGAGAAGCAGGAGAAGTAGCCGTGGCTGTTCCGAAGCGGAAGATGTCGCGCAGCAACACGCGCCACCGCCGGTCGCAGTGGAAGGCTGCGGTCCCCAACCTGGTTGCGTGCGAGCGCTGCCACGAGCCCAAGCTGCAGCACATCGCGTGCCCGTCTTGCGGCACCTACAACAAGCGCCAGGTCCTCGAAGTCTGAGCGGGCTGGTGAGAGGCACTGTGTCCACTGCCAAGAAGGCGGAGAACGCCGGAGTGAACAGCTCTCGCCGACGCGCGAGTGCACCGGCGGACAATACGGCCTCGTCCCACACGCTTCTGGAAGGGCGGCTCGGCTACCACGTCGAGTCCGCCCTTCTGGTGCGTGCGCTGACCCACCGCTCCTACGCGTACGAGAACGGCGGTCTGCCGACGAACGAGCGGCTGGAGTTCCTCGGGGACTCCGTGCTCGGCCTCGTCGTCACGGACACGCTGTACCGCATCCACCCCGACCTGCCCGAAGGCCAGCTGGCCAAGTTGCGGGCCGCGGTGGTCAACTCGCGTGCGCTGGCGGAGGTCGGCCGTGGCCTCGACCTGGGTTCCTTCATCCGGCTCGGCCGCGGTGAAGAGGGCACGGGCGGCCGGGACAAGGCATCCATCCTGGCCGACACCCTGGAAGCGGTGATCGGCGCGGTCTATCTCGATCAGGGCCTCGACGCGGCGTCCGAGCTGGTTCACCGGCTCTTCGACCCGCTGATCGAGAAGTCCTCCAACCTCGGAGCCGGCCTGGACTGGAAGACCAGTCTCCAGGAGCTGACCGCGATCGAGGGGCTCGGCGTGCCCGAGTACCTGGTCACGGAGACCGGCCCTGACCACGAGAAGACCTTCACTGCTGCTGCCCGCGTCGGGGGCGTCTCGTACGGCACCGGCACCGGCCGCAGCAAGAAGGAGGCGGAGCAGCAGGCCGCCGAGTCCGCCTGGCGGGCCATCAAGGCCGCAGCGGACGAGCGGGCCCGGACGGCCACCGAGGCCGTCGGGGCTGAGGCCGTCGGAGACGAGTCCGTCGGGGCTGAGGCTGTCGGGGCCGAGGCCGTCAAGGACGACGAACCGTCGTCCGCCAC
>NZ_JBHXLV010000092.1:0-24765 GCF_042721685.1 Streptomyces sp. NPDC058459
GAGCGGGACACCGGCGGCGCGGTCGGTTCACCGGACGGGCTTGATGACGACTTGCCGACCGGCTCCACGCCGCCCGCGACGCATGGCAGGCCGGTGTCGTCCCCCGGCCGGTCCGGGGAAGCCGCCGCTGGGAGTCCGGAAGAGCCGGTACTGCCCGGAGTGCGCCAACGCTGAAGCGAAGTCAGCCGTGCCGTCGAGGGTGTCACTTGACGCAAGCAGCCGCAGTAGGTTGCATACTTTCCGTGATCGTTCACCCTGCTCCACACTTGTGTTCATACGCGGCCGTCAGGACGCCATCGCGGGCAGGGGGCGCCACACCGTGGACCCGGTGATCATCGTCGGAGCGGGGCCCGTGGGGCTCACGCTCGCCCTGGCGCTGGCCCGCCAGGAGGTGCCGTCCGTCGTCCTCGACGAGACCGGCGGGAAGTACGAGCCCCGGCCCGCGCGCACCGTCGTCCTGCGCGAGGACACCGCGGCGCTTCTGGAGCGGCTGACCTCGGTCCCGGCCGGCCGGCTGGGGCTGCGCTGGACCGGCTGGCGGTCGCTGCGGCGCAGGCAGGTGGTGAGCGAGATCGCCTTCGCGGCCGGCGATCCCGCGCCGCTCCACGTCGAACAGCACGTCCTCATCGCCGCCCTGCGCGCGGCCGCCGATGCCGAACCCCTCGTCCGGATCGCCCTGGACAGCCGTCTCGACGCCGTCGAGCAGGAGCGCTCCGGTGTCACCGCGCACACGCGCGGCCCGCGGGGCACCTGGTGGCGGGGCAGCTGTCTGGTCGGCTGCGACGGCCCCCGCTCCACGGTCCGCAAGCTCCTGGACATCCGCTTCCCCGGCCGGACCGCGGTGGAACGGCACGCGGTCGCCACCCTGCGCGTGGAACTCCCGTGGGAGGGGCAGGCGCTGCTGCACCGTACGCCGCCATGGCGGTCGTCCGGGCATCCCTCCCACGAGGTCGGTGCCCGACCGCTCCCGGACGGCGCCTGGCGCCTGGACTGGCTGCTGCCTCCCGGCAAGGACCTGATCACACCCGAGTTCCTGGTCAGCAACGTCCGCAAGACCCTGGCGGGCTGGACCGGCGGGGCGGTACCTGCCTACGACCTCCTCGACACCGGTGTGCACGCCGTCCACCACCGGCTGGCCCGCCGCTGGCGCTCCGGCCGGGTGTTCCTCGCCGGGGACGCCGCCCATCTGCTGGGCGCGCTCGGCACACAGGGCCTGGACGAGGGGCTGCGGGACGCCGACAACCTCGCCTGGAAGCTGGCCGTCGTCTGGCACCACGGCCCGCACGAGGCGCTGCTCGACAGCTACCAGGCCGAACGGCGCTCGGTGGTCGCCGCCCGGCTGCGCGCGGCCGACCAACTGCTGCCGGTGCTGCGCGGCACGGGCGGGCTGCGCGGCTACGTGCCCGGCGCGGCCCGGAACCAGGACACGCTGATGGCGGACGGTCATCTGGGGCGCGGGGCGCTCGGCGCGCCGGGGGCGTACGCCGGCTCGCCGCTCGCACCCCGGTACCTGGAGGGCGAGATCCCGGTCGACACCGAGCCGGGGGCCCCGGTCACCGACATACGGGTCACCGCCGAGGACGGCTCCTTCGTCCGGCTGCGCGACCGGCTGGGCCGGGGCGCGCTGCTCGTCGTCCTGATCGCGCCGGGTACGGGGGTGTGGGACCGCAAGCACTGGATGTCCGCCGGGGTCATGCCCCGGCTGGCGGCCTCGGTGACCGCCCTGCCGCACCGGGCCGAGCTGCTGGTCGCGGAGAGCTACCCGGGGGCCCCGGCGCACAGCGTGCTGCTCGTGCGTCCGGACGGCCATCTGGTCACGGTGCTCAGCGGGGTCCGCCCCGCCGATCTGTACGCGGCGGCGGAGGCCGCGCTCGGCGGGGCGGTGCCGCTGGAGGACACCGTGAAGGAGGAGGCGGAGGCCGGCTCGGGGGTCCGCTGACCTCGGCGCCGCGCCGCGCTGTCCACATGATGACGAGCGATTGACCGGAGTGCGGCGGCGTGCTGTACTCCGGATCGTGACCGACACCCATGTACGCCTGTGGCGGAGGGTCCATATGGACCTGCTCCGCTATGCGGGCTGCGTGTGTCGCCCGTCCTGCTGACTTCGCATCCCCCTTTCCGGGCGCCGCCGTGCGCCCGTTCGGCGAACCCTCTTCAGGACGGTGCACGTGTCTGTCTCCCCTCTCACCTCCCCCGCCGCCACGCCGGCCGCGCCCAGCCAGGCCGAACTGCTCGGCTTCGTCCGACGCGCCGCCGCCGACGCGGAGCTGATCGCCTCTCTCCCGCTCGACCCCGAGGGCCGTACCTGGCTCCGGCTGGAGGGGCCGGGCGGCAGCGAGGCGTGGCTGATCGGCTGGCCGCCCGGTACCGGCACGGGCTGGCACGACCACGCCGACTCGGTCGGCGCCTTCCTCACCGCGTCGGGCCAGCTGCGCGAGAACTCGCTGGCCGCCCGGCTGCCCACGGACGGCTGGCGGACCCTCGAACTCACCGAGGACATCGACCGCGAGCGCCGTCTCACCGCCGGCCAAGGCCGCGCGTTCGGCCGGCACCATGTGCACGAGGTCTACAACGACTCCCCCGACCGGCACGCCGTCTCCGTCCACGCCTATTACCCGCCGCTGCCGCGCATCCGCCGCTACAGCCGCAGCGGCCAGGTGCTCCGGCTGGAGCAGGTCGAGCAGCCGGAGGACTGGCAGTGAGCGGCGACGGCGACGCACTGCGACCGGTGGGAATAGACGAGCTGCTGGACCGGGTCCGCTCCGGCTACCGGCGTATCGAGGCGCGAGCGGCGCACGACGCGGCGCGCGACAGTGACGCCCTGCTGGTCGACATCCGGTACGCGGCCCTGCGGGAGCGGGACGGGCTGATCCCCGGCGCCCTGGTGATCGAGCGCAACGAGCTGGAGTGGCGGCTCGATCCACAGGGCAGCCACCGGGTGCCGGAGGCCACCGGACACGATCTGCGGGTCGTGATCATCTGTAACGAGGGCTACGCGTCCAGCCTGGCGGCGGCCTCCCTGCACCAGCTGGGCCTGCGTCGCGCCACCGACCTGGTGGGCGGCTTCCAGGCGTGGCGCGCGGCGGGGCTGCCGGTGGAGCCGGTGGCCTGAGGACCCTGTCCGCTCGGGGACTCCGCGCCCTGAGCGGATCTTCCTGTCCGCCCTCGGAAACCGTCTTCAGTAACCGTCTGCCGCGAGGAACTCCGTGTCCTCGCCCTCTTCCTCCAGCGCCTGGCGGACGACGCGGAGGGCCATGCCCTCGGGATACCCCTTGCGGGCGAGCATCCCGGCGAGCCGGCGGAGCCGTTTGTCGCGGTCGAGACCGCGGGTCGCTCTCAGCTTGCGGTCCACCAGCTCGCGGGCGGTCGCTTCCTCCTGCTCGGAGTCCAGCTGCCCCACGGCCTCGTCGATCAGCGCCGGGTCGACACCCTTGGTACGCAGTTCACGGGCGAGGGCGCGGCGGGCCAGCCCCCGGCCGTGGTGCCGTGACTCCACCCAGGCGTCCGCGAACGCGCTGTCGTCGACGAGCCCGACCTCCTCGAACCGCGACAGCACCTCCTCGGCCACCTCGTCCGGGATCTCCCGCTTGCGCAGGCCGTCCGCGAGCTGTTTGCGGGTGCGCGGGGTTCCAGTGAGCAGCCGCAGGCAGATGTTCCGCGCCTGCTCGGCCGTGTCCGCGGCGGACGTCCCTGCCTCGGCCTCCGGCGAGCCGGAGCTGTCCTCGTCGGGGCCGGCCGCCTCCCCGAAGCCGCGCCGACGGCGGCCGCGCCGGGAGGAGCAGCCCCCGTGGGACCCCTTCGAGCGTGTGCCGCCCCACCCGGACCGGCTTGGCTCCGGGGGGCTGTCCTCGTGCCCGTACGCCTCGTCACCGGGCGCGGTGGTGTCCGGGTCGCGCCCGATGCCCCTCCCTCGTGGGGCACCGGGCGCGGAGTCGTCGTACTCGGCCCAGTCGGTTCGTCGCGTCATGGGTCAGCTCTTGGCAGTGACGGCCTTGGGCTTGGTGGCCTTGACCGGGGCGGGGGCCGTCCTGACGTCCGTGGCTTTGGCGTCCGTGGGCTTGGCGTCCGTGGGCTTGGCGTCGGCGCCCGGGGCGGTGACTGCGGCGGTGTCCGTGCCTGGCTCGGCGGAGGGCTTCTCGGGACGCACGCCGACGCCCAGCTTCTCCTTGATCTTCTTCTCGATCTCGTCAGCGAGGTCGGGGTTGTCCTTGAGGAAGTTGCGGGCGTTCTCCTTGCCCTGGCCGAGCTGGTCGCCCTCGTACGTGTACCAGGCGCCGGCCTTGCGGACGAAGCCGTGCTCCACGCCCATGTCGATCAGACCGCCCTCGCGGCTGATGCCGTGACCGTAGAGGATGTCGAACTCGGCCTGCTTGAAGGGCGGGGCGACCTTGTTCTTGACGACCTTGCAGCGGGTGCGGTTGCCGACCGCGTCCGTGCCGTCCTTCAGGGTCTCGATACGGCGGATGTCGATACGCACCGAGGCGTAGAACTTCAGCGCGCGGCCACCGGTGGTGGTCTCCGGCGAGCCGAACATGACACCGATCTTCTCGCGGAGCTGGTTGATGAAGATCGCGGTCGTCTTGGACTGGTTGAGCGCGCTGGTGATCTTCCGTAGGGCCTGGCTCATCAGGCGGGCCTGGAGACCCACGTGGCTGTCGCCCATCTCGCCCTCGATCTCCGCGCGCGGCACGAGCGCGGCGACGGAGTCGATGACGATGAGGTCGAGCGCGCCGGAGCGGACCAGCATGTCCACGATCTCCAGCGCCTGCTCGCCGTTGTCCGGCTGGGAGAGGATCAGGTTGTCGATGTCGACGCCGAGCTTCTTCGCGTACTCGGGGTCGAGGGCGTGCTCCGCGTCCACGAAGGCGACCTGGCCGCCCGCCTTCTGGGCGTTTGCCACGGCGTGCAGGGTGAGGGTCGTCTTACCGGAGGACTCCGGGCCGTAGATCTCCACGACGCGGCCGCGCGGCAGTCCGCCGACGCCGAGGGCCACGTCGAGAGCGGTCGAGCCGGTCGGGATGACCTCGATGGGCTCCATCGACCGCTCGCCCATGCGCATCACGGCGCCCTTGCCGAATTGTCGTTCAATCTGTGCGAGTGCGGCGTCCAGCGCCTTCTCGCGGTCGGTTCCTGCCATGGGTTCCACCCGGTTTGCTTGAGTCGATCGCTTCACGTCAAAGACGCTAACGCCTGCCACTGACAATGCGTCCCGACGTCGGTCCGGCCTGTGGATAACCGGGGGACATTCATGCCCTAAACACCTCGAAGTCCCCGGTGCCGGCCTCGCCTGCACTTCCATAAGAATGTATGTTCGATTTTTGTGTCAAGCGCCTCGAAGACCACCCACGAGCCGCGCGACCTCCGCACTCACCACCGCTCCGCCGAGCGGGCACCCCGCAGGCCGGCCGCGGCCGCGACACCCGAGGCCAGCAGCAGCGTGCCCGAAAGTGAGCGGCCCGCGAGCGGGCCGGCGAGGGCGGCGCCCACGGCCAACCCGGTCGTCTTCAAGCTGGCGCCGGTGGTGCTGATCCGGCCGCGCAGGTGGTCCGGGGACTCCCGGTGGCGGACGGTGAACAGAGCCGTCAGCTGCGGTCCCTCACCGGCACCGGCAAGCAGCGCCGCCACGACGAGCACGGCCGGCCGGCCCGACGCCGCGAGAGCCAGTGCGGCGGCCTGGACCAGGGCACTCGTCCGGATGACGGCATCCGGGGCCATCACCGCCCTGCGCGCGAGCACGGCGTTGGCCGCCAGGCCGGATGCCGCCGCACAGGAGAGCAGCATCGCGCCACGGGCCGCCCCGCCCAGCGCCCGCTCACCCAGCAACGGCACGCAGGCCGTGAGCATGCCCTGCGCCACGCAGCACCCGGCCGACGTGAGGGTCGCCCGCGCCAGCGCCGGATCGCCCAGGACGAACCGCGCTCCGGCGACGAGGTCGCCGACCGTCACCCCCGCCTCCCGGCCGCCGGGCGCCCCGGGCAACCGCCAGGCCGCCGGTACCGCCAGCCCGATGAGCACCCCCGCGACGAGCACGGCGGCCGGCGCGCCCAGCGCCTCCGCCACACCCCCGGCCAGCGCCGGACCGGCAAGGCCCGCCGCGCCGAACGTCATCGCGTCGAAAGCGTTCACCCGCGCCGGCGGCCCGCCGGGCACCGCCCGGGGGAGCTGGGCGGTCCACCCGCCGGCGAGGGCCGGGACCAGCAGCCCGGTCGCCTCACCGAGCTGCGACGACGTGAACGTCACCCAGGGCAGCGGACGGCCACGCCGCTACTGCTCCCGGCGCTGCGCCACCCGGGAGCGAGTGGCGGCCCACCGCGGCGCCCGCGCCGAGCGGGACACCCGCTAGGCGGACCCCTCGGAGTCCCGCTCAGGAGCCCGCGGCCGCCCCAGCCGGAGCCGTATGAACGTGTCGGGGCGGTCCTGGCGGCGCAGTCGGTGGCCGTGCACGCGCGGGTCGTCCGTGACGGTGTACCGCTTCACGTACGCCCCCAGGAACGCCTGGAGCGTGGCCACCGCCGGGATGGCGATCAGGGCGCCCACCGCGCCGAGCAGGGCGGTGCCCACTATGACCGAGCCGAAGGCGACGGCCGGGTGGATGTCGACGGTCTTGGACGTCAGCTTCGGCTGGAGCACGTAGTTCTCGAACTGCTGGTAGATCACGACGAAGACCAGCACCCACACCGCGTACCAGGGCGCCACGGTGAACGCGATCAGCATCGGCAGCGCACCCGCGAGGTAGGTGCCGATGGTCGGGATGAACTGCGAGACGAGGCCCACCCAGACGCCGAGCACGGGCGCGTACGGCACTCCGAGGGCCTGGAGCAGGATGTAGTGCGCGAGGCCGGAGATGAGCGCCATCAGGCCGCGCGAGTAGATGTAGCCGCCGGTCTTGTCGACCGCGATCTCCCAGGCGCGCAGCACCTCGGCCTGCCGGGCGGGCGGCAGCACGGAGCACAGGGCGCGGCGCAGCCTGGGGCCGTCGGCGGCGAAGTAGAACGAGAACAAGCCGACGGTGAGGAGCTGGAAGAGCCCGCCGAGCACCTGCGCGGACACGTCGAGGACGCCTGCCGCGCTGTTCTGCGCGTACTTGCGCAGCCAGTCGGAGTGCAGCAGGCCCTCCTGGACGTCGACCCGGCGCACCTCCAGGTGGAAGGTCTGGTTGACCCAGTTGATGACGGAGTCGAGGTACTCGGGGAATCCCTCGATCATCTTGATGATCTGGCCCGCGAGCATCGAGCCGAGCAGGGTGAAGAAGCCCGCTGTGACGACGGCCAGGCCGAAGAAGACCAGGAAGGTGGCCAGTCCCCGGCGCATCCCGCGCGCGGACATACGGCTCACGGCGGGCTCGATGGCGAGGGCCAGGAAGAACGCGATCAGGATGTCGAGCAGGAGCCCGGTCAGCTCGCGGAAGGCCCAGCTCCCCAGCTGGAACAGGGCGACCAGCGTGAGCGCGAGCACCATGGCGCGCGGCAGCCAGCGCGGCATCCGGGCGTCGGTGACACCGGCCGCGGGCTCGCGCGGCGGCGTACCGTCAGCGGAGGCCGCCGCCCCTGCCGGAGGTGCCGTCGGCGGGTCGGTCGGCTCGATGTCGTCGATGCGTGCCACGGGCCAAGTCTCACCCATGCCACCGACAGCCCGGACCGTGAGGGCCTCGGTGACCGACTCGGTGTGTGGCCGTCGACACACCCGCCGGGCCGTCCGTCGATCACGGGACCCGCGAGCCGCGTACTACGCCCCCGTCTCCCGGACGGCCGCCCCCGGCACCCAGCGACGACCGCCACTCAGCGCGTGTCCGTCCCTCAGCGCTTGTCCCCCGGCACGTCCATCACGGTGCACACCACGCGCCACACGTCCTTGGCGTCCCAGCCGGCGTCCAACGCCTGGTGCACCGTCCGTCCGCCCAGCTCGGCCATGATGTGATCGCGCGCGAAGGAGTCGGCGTACCCCGAACCGAAGTGTTCCGCCATCCGCTGCCAGAAGACCGTCAACCGCATGAATTCCGCTCCACCACCGCTATGACCCGCACGTTTCTCACCCTCGCACCCGATCATGACCATCGGGGGCCTCCAGGGAGTTCGCCTCCCCGCGCCGCCGTCAAGCATCCATGATGGCGGCGCGGCCTCGCGGGCGGGCGTCGGGCAGGAGTCAGGACGGGGGCTGGAGGACGGCGTCGACGACGTAGATGGTGGCGTTCGCGGCCTTGATGTTGCCGCAGACGATGTTCGCCTTGTCGTTGACCTTGAAGTCGGACCCGGAGCCCGACGTCGTCAGCTTGCTGCCCTCCAGCGTCGTGAAGGAGCCCTTGGACAGCTGGTCCGGGGTGATCTTCTTGTCCACCACGTGGTAGCCCAGCACCTTCTTCAGCTCCCCCTGGTTGCTGAGCAGGGAGGACAGCTGTGACGCTGTCACGTTCTGGAAGGCCTTCTGGTCGGGGGCGAAGATGGTGATGTCGGACTTCCCGTCCAGCGTGTCGCTGAGGTTCGCCCTGACCAGAGCGGAGACGAGCTGGCTGAGCTGCGGATAGGCGGCAGCGGCCTCGACGACCTTGTCCTTCGCGGTGTCCGTCTTCTGAGCGAGCGTCGAGCAACCCGGGCCGAACGTGCCGGACGGGCTGGGGGACGTGTCCTGCGCGTGACCCTGGGACGCCAGACCTCCGACCGAGAAGGGGACGGCCACCAGAACGGCCGCGGCGGCTTTGGCCATACGCATGTGGATGAAACTCATCGCGAACCTTCTTCCCGTGACGGGGTGAAGTCTGTGGGTCTCAGCTCTGCGGCTGTCATCGCTGCCGCGCGGTTGACGCGCGACCGGCGGGGGTCCAAGGCGCCCCGCCACTCGACGAGCGTATCCAGCACGTGCCCAGGACCGCATCTCAGAGCCGTCGTCCTCGTGCCCGCCGTGGACGACGGCGGCGAGTTCCTCCCTTCGGGGGCCCGTGCCAGGTCGGTGCGAGTGGCATGGCCACGAACGCCTGTGACCCGGGTGACACTCGGAGACCTCACGCCACGACCGAAGGTGAGGGGCGATGATCGTGACGACGGCGTCGGCGCCGGAGGCGGCCTATGCACCCCTGGAGCCCGCGGAGTTGAGCAGCAGACTGAAGACCGCCCGCTTCCTCCTCGCCGACATCGACCTGTCGTCCGGCAACACGTCCGGCGGCATGTCCGACAGCACGGAAGACGCCGAATCCCTGGCATGCCTGCTCGGGCTGGAGGTGGAGGGGCTGGACTGGTTCGGCCGTGCGCGGGAGTCCGTCCGCGCCGAGTTCATCGGTGAACTGCTCGGCCTGGTGGTCCCGGTGGTACACGGCGAGCGGATCGCTCATGTCCATGTGCTGGCCACCGACCGCTACCTGGTCACCGCGCACCGGGCGCCGGCCCTCACGGGCGATCACATCATCGGGCACCTGCGGCGGGAGAGGCCACGCGACTCCGTGGCCTCCCTCTTCCTGATGCTCCAGGAGGCGCTGGGCACCTTCCGGCGGGCCGCGGTCGCGGCACTGCTCGAGGTGGAGAAACTGGAGGACGACATGTTCGAGGAGCGGCGCCCGGAACAGATCTACCGACTGGCGCAGTTGCGCCGCCGCTCAGCCCTGCTGCACCAGTCGCTGCTGCCCTGGGTGCAGGCTGTGGACGAGACCATCACCCGGCGCCTGATGGCCCGCTACTTCCCCCGAGACCGGCAACGGCTCGCTCGGGAGTTCCAGCAGGCAAGCCGTACGGTACTCGCGGTCATCGAGTCCTTGCAGGACGCGGCCCGCAGAGCGTTCGCCAGCTATTCGTCCCTCGTGGCCGGCGAACAGAACGGCGTGATCAACCGGCTCGCCATCGTGTCGGTGATCTTCCTGCCGCTGTCCTTCCTGACCGGGTTCTTCGGCATGAACTTCACCTTCCTCACCGACAAGCTGGAGACGCGCGACGAGTTCTGGCTGATCGCCGTGGGCCTCCAGGCGATCGTCCTGAGCGGCTCCCTCTATGTGCTGCACCGAACCCGCGTCTGGCGCCGCCTGCGGGACGACTAGGCGGCGGTGGGCCGATGAGGGCTCAGGACACGTGGTGCGGGTGGGCCTCGGCCCGTGCCATGTTCTCGGCGTCACTCGCGACCAGCGCGATCGCGACGCCGAACGCCTCCGCGATGTGGCTCGCGGCCGACATGACGCGCGCCGTCCCCACCACGGGGGCGATGGCGATGAGGAGGTCCTGCAACTGGTCGGCGGTCAAGTCGGCCTTGATAGCGGGATCGGCGTGGGCCAGGTAGGAGATGGCCGGTGCGTCCATCGCCACCAGGGCGGCGATGCGGGCGAGGACGAGCGAACGCGCGTCCATATGGCAGCGCTCGATGGAGTCGAGCGTCATGGCGGCGAGCGTGTCGAGCACGGGAGCGTCGAATTCGGTGGTCATGCGGATCGCCTTCCGGTGTGGCAGAGAGCCGAACCGTCACCTGCTCGGTCCATGGGCACGGCGATGTCCCTCAAGGGTAGGCACCGTCGCCCCGGCGGCGCGCGTCGAGCCCGGGGACCGGCTCACGGTCTCGCAGCGATGACTGCTCGTCAGGACAGCGGTGAGGAGGTGACGGTACCGATGCCGTTTCCGAGCAGCTTGAGACCGAGGACGAGGAACACCTCCGGCGGTACGAGGAGCCGGGTATCACGCGGTCATCCGGGGAAAGCGGGTACCCGGCAGCGGATGCCGGGCCGCTGACCGCCGCGAGCAGGCACCGGGCGGGTGACCCGGACAGCAGGTGCGAGGAGAGGATGTGCGTTTCATGCGCCCCACCGACGACAGGACCACGGACGGCGGCGAAGGCGCTGCTCGCGCCGCCGTGTTCGATGTGGACGGCACTCTTGTGGACACCAACTACCTGCATGTCACGGCGTGGTGGGAGGCCCTGCGACAGGCCGGGCACGACGTGCCGACGCAGGCGATCCACCGGGCCATCGGTCTCGGTTCGAGCGATCTCGTGGCCCATCTTCTCGGCGCCGACCGGGCTCGTGAGGAGGCGGAGGCGCTCAGCGGCGCGCACAAGGCTCTGTACGGACAGTACTTCGGGCGCCTGAAGGCCCTCCCGGAGGCCGGACAACTGCTGCGCCGCCTGGCGGACGACGGCTGGAAGGTCGTACTGGCCACGTCGGCGGGCGGCCAGGAGCTGTCCGCCCTGCGGACCGCGCTCGACGCCGACGAGGCGATCTGCGGCATGGCGAGCGCCGACGACGTCTCGGAGGGCAAGCCCGCTCCTGAGCCGGTCGCGAGGGCTCTGGAGCTGGCCGGCGCCGTCCCGCGGCGGTCGGTCTTCGTAGGCGACACCGAGTGGGACATGCAGGCGGGCAGCAGCGCCGGGGTCACCTGCGTGGGGCTCCTCTGCGGCGGGCTTCCCCGCGAAGACCTCGCGAAGGCCGGCGCGGACGCGGTGTACGACGGCCCGGACCACCTGCTCGCCTCGCTCGCCCGGAGCCCGCTGAGCCCCCGTCAATGAAGCCTCGCGGTGCGCCATCCCCAGCCGCCGTCGTACGGCGCGCTCACCTCGCGTCGGGGCACGCCGGCCATGCCAGTTCCTCCCGGTCGTCCGGGTGAGTGCGTCCGCGTCATGCGCGCCGAAGGAGTTGGGGCGCGTATTCGCTGGGGCGCGTGTTTCGGGAGTCCGAAGGGAGTTCCAGCGGGACAGGCCGGGACGTGGAGGACTTTCGATTCCGCACATCAGTGCTGGCCACAGCCCCGGCTCGGAGAATTCTCGCAGTTCGGCGGGCCGTGCGCGGGCAGGAGGCCGTCAACCTCGTGCCTCAAGTGTCCCGCCTCGGGGGCCGCAAGTGCCCGGGACCGTTCCCGGGTGCCGCCGGTGGCCCTACGGTCTGGTCCATGGCCGAATCAGGTGCTTTCTCGCTCCCCTCCGCGCCCCCGGCGCACACCCCCCTCCTCCGTGCGGAGCGCTTCGTCTGGCTCACCGCGCGCGTGCTGGAGCAGCGGCTCTTCGCACACCACTTCCTGAACGGCGGCGCCGACGCGGTGGAGAGGGCCCTGGACGCCTACCGCAACGAGGACGGCGGCTACGGTCACGCCCTGGAGCCCGACTTGCGCGGCCCGGTGAGCCAGCCGTTGCACACCGCACGCGCGCTGCACGTGCTGGACGCGGTCGGGCGGTGCGGCGGGCAGCGGGTGGAGCGGGTGGGCCGCTATCTGACCTCGGTGTCCTCGGCGGACGGCGCGCTGCCCGCGGTCTGTCCGAGCCAGCGCGGCTATCCGGCGGCGCCCTTCGTGCCGGTGGTGGACGACCCGCCGAGCGAGCTGCTGGCGACGGGTCCTGTGGTGGGCCTGCTGCACCGCAACGAGGTGTGGCACGCGTGGCTGTTCCGGGCCACCGACTTCTGCTGGCGGGCCGTGGACACCCTTGAGGCGTCGCATCCGTACGAGGTCGAGGCCGCCGTCGCCTTCCTGGACGCCGCCCCCGACCGTGCCCGCGCGGAGGCAGCCGCCGACCGGCTCGGCCGCCTGGTGCGCGGACAGCGGCTCGCGGCACTGGAGCCGGACCTTCCCGGCGCGTACCCCGTCGCCCCCGGTTACGCGCCCGGTGAGCACCACTTCGCGCACGACTTCGCGCGGAGCCCCGAGTCCCTGGCGCGCGCCTGGTTCACGGACGAGGAGATGGCGCGCTCGCTGGACTTCCTCGCCGCCGGGCAGGAGGAGGACGGCGGTTGGCCGGTCCGGTGGCGCCGGTGGGCACCGGCGCCGGCGCTGGAGGCGCGGGCCGGGGTGACCATCGACGCGCTGCGCACCCTCAGGGCGTACGGCCGTTACGTCGGCTGACCGGGCGCTCAGCCGGTCAGGGCGCGTACCCCCGCCGTCACCGCCACGGCCACCGCCACGACCAGCAGGAACGGCGCACGCAGCAGCAGCGCTACGGCGGCCGCGGCGACGCCCGCGGCCCGCGCGTCCAGGACGAGGGCGCGGCCGTCGGCGAAGGTCTGCTGGGCGGTGAGCGCGGCCAGCAGGGCGACGGGCAGCAGCGCGGCGAGCTTCTTGACCAGGGGCCGTTCCACGGCGCTCGCGGGCACGAGGAGACCGGCGAGCTTGACGGCATAGCAGCCGAGCGCGGTGACGCCGATGGCGAGCCAGGTGTTCAACGGTCCTCCTCCGGGACGTCCCTGAGCTGGGCGGAGCGGGCGCGCACACCCTGCACGAACAGGGCGAGCGGCGCCGCCAGAGCCGCCACCAGGACGGGCACCCCGGCGGGCAGTACGGGCAGCAGGCCGAGGCCGAGGACGATCGCCAGGGCAGCGACCGCGCGTTCGGTGAACGTGGTCAGCATGGGGGCGAGCAGCGCCAGGAAGACGGCGGGTCCGGCCGCGTCCAGCCCCCAGGCGTCGGTGTCCCCGAGGGCCCGCGCGCCGAGGGCGCCGAGCAGCGTGGTGAGGTTCCAGAGCACATAGAGGCTGAGCCCGGTGACGGTGAAGCCGAGCCGCGCGGAGCGGCGGTCCGGCTGGGCCACGGTGACGGCGGTTGTCTCGTCGATCACCCATTGGGCGGCGAACGGCCGCAACGCGCGCGGGAGGGCGAGCAGCTGCGAGAGCCGCAGCCCGTAGAACGCGTTGCGCACGCCCAGGAAGAACGCGCCCGCAGCGGCCGTGAACGGGCTGCCACCGGCCGCGAGCGCCCCTACGAGGGCGAACTGGGAGGCGCCCGTGAAGACCAGGAGACTGAGCGCGCAGGTCTGAAGGAGTCCGAGTCCGCTGCCGGCCGAGGTGATGCCGAAGGCGAAGCCGGAGAGCCCTACGGCGACGCCGACCCCCAGGGCGTCCCGTACGACGGCGCCGGCCGGTCTCCCCACGTCCTCGGCGACTCTGTCCGCGCGTGTTGTCTGTCGCTGTGCCACACCCCGGACGCTACGGCGGCCCGCCCGGCGAGGTCTTGTACGTTGTTGCGCCCGCCGAGGTCGTCGCGCCCTGCCAGGTCGTCGCGCCCGCCCACGTTCTCGTGTTCGCGCTGGTAGGCCCCGGGAGGCACGCCGACGATCCGGGTGAAGTGGCGGTTGAGGTGGGGCTGGTCGGTGAAGCCGACCAGCGCGGCGGCCTCGGCGGGCGAGGTGCCGGAGTCCAGCAGGAGCCGGGCGCGGCGCACGCGCGCGTCGGTGAGCCAGGTGTGCGGGGGCATACCGTAGGCGTCCCGGAAGGCCCGCAGCAGGGCGAAGCGGCCGGTGCCGAGGTCGGTGGCGAGGCTCTCCAGGCTGGGCGGCGCCGCCATCCGCTCCTCCAGCACCGCACGCGCGCGTGCGGCTAGCCCGGTGCCGGCCGAGCGGGCCGGGCGCTCGGGCAGCGGGCCGCCGTTGAGCCGCAGCAGCCGGGTCACGGCCACGCTCAGCAGGGTGTCGGCGGCCAGCGCGTTGCCCTCCTCCGCGGCGCGCAGCACCTGGTGGACCAGGCGCACGGTGTACGGGTCGTCCACCATCGGCGCGGCGAAGCCGGGCGTACCCCGGATGGTGGTCGTCTCGGCCGCTATCCGGGCCACCACCTCGGGTGACGGGTACACCGCCCCGTACCGCCAGCCCTCGGGGACGCCCGCGCGGCCGGTGTGCGGGGTGTCCGGGTTGACCAGCGCGAGGGCGCCCGCGCCCACGGACACCTCGGAACCCCGGTGATGGAAGACCTCGACGCCGTCCACGATGGCCGCGATCACGAAGTTCTCGTGGGTGTGGCGGACGAAGGTCTTGCGGATGTAGCGGGCGCGGAGCAGGTCGACCCCGGGCAGTTCCGCGTACCGCCAGTGCCGTGCCCGCTCGCCTGTACCCGCCATACGCCCATTGTCGGCCACGCCCGCCGGTCGCGACATGCCCTGATCCGCCCTGTTTGCACAGGTCAGCCCGATTGTCAGTGGGCGGGTGCAGGATGGAGGCATGGTCAGTTCCGCCCACCCGGCCCTCGACGGCTTCTCCCCCGCGACCCGCGAATGGTTCACGGGGGCGTTCCACGCGCCCACCGAGGCCCAGGCGGGCGCGTGGCAGGCCATCAACGAAGGGGCGGACGCGCTGGTGGTGGCGCCGACCGGCTCCGGCAAGACGCTGGCCGCCTTCCTCGCCGCCCTGGACCAGCTTGCCTCCACCCCGCCCCCGGCCGACCCGAAGAAGCGCTGCCGGGTGCTCTACGTGTCCCCGCTGAAGGCGCTCGCGGTCGACGTGGAGCGCAACCTGCGCAGTCCGCTGACCGGTATCCGCCAGGAGTCGGTGCGCCTGGGCCTGCCCGAGCCCGAGGTGAAGGTGGGCATCCGCTCCGGCGACACCCCGCCCGCCGAGCGCCGCGCGCTGGTCACCCGCCCGCCGGACATCCTAATCACCACCCCCGAGTCGCTGTTCCTGATGCTGACCTCGTCCGCGCGGGACGCGCTAACCGGCATCGAGACCGTGATCCTGGACGAGGTGCACGCCGTCGCGGGCACCAAGCGCGGCGCGCATCTCGCGCTGTCCCTGGAGCGGCTGGACGAGCTGCTGCCGAAGCCCGCGCGCCGGATCGGCCTGTCGGCGACCGTGCGGCCGGTGGACGAGGTGGCCCGCTATCTGTCGCCCCGGGGCAAGGTGGAGATCGTCCAGCCGGAGTCGGGCAAGGAGTTCGACCTGTCGGTGGTCGTGCCCGTCGAGGACATGGGCGAGCTGGGCGGCTCCCCGGCGGCCGACGGCGACGACAAGGCGGAGAAGCCCTCGATCTGGCCGCACGTCGAGGAGAAGATCGCCGACCTGGTCCAGTCGCACCGCTCGACCATCGTGTTCGCCAACTCCCGCCGCCTGGCGGAGCGGCTGTGCAACCGGCTGAACGAGATCGCCCACGAGCGCGCGACCGGCGAGAAGCTGGACGAGCACCATGCGCCGGCCGAGCTGATGGGCGGCTCGGGCGCGGCCCAGGGCGCCCCGCAGGTGATCGCCCGCGCGCACCACGGCTCGGTCTCCAAGGAGCAGCGGTCGCTGGTCGAGGAGGACCTGAAGGCCGGACGGCTGCCCGCCGTGGTGGCCACCTCCAGCCTGGAGCTGGGTATCGACATGGGCGCCGTCGACCTGGTCGTCCAGGTCGAGTCCCCGCCCTCGGTCGCCTCCGGCCTGCAGCGCGTGGGCCGCGCGGGACACCAGGTGGGCGCCGTCTCCACCGGTGTGGTCTTCCCCAAGTACCGGGGCGACCTGGTGCAGGCGGCCGTGGTCACCGAGCGGATGCGCTCGGGCGGGATCGAGTCGCTGCGGGTGCCGTCGAACCCGCTGGACGTACTGGCCCAGCAGCTCGTCGCCATGACGGCGCTGGACACCTGGCAGTTCGACGACCTGCTGGCCACGGTCCGCCGCGCGGCACCCTTCGCCTCGCTCCCCGAGTCCGCGTTCACCGCGACCCTGGACATGCTGGCCGGCCGCTACCCGTCGGACGCGTTCGCGGAACTGCGCCCCCGCGTGGTGTGGGACCGCGTGGCCGGCACCGTCACCGGCAGGCCGGGCGCCCAGCGGCTCGCCGTCACCTCCGGCGGCACGATCCCCGACCGGGGCCTTTTCGGGGTGTTCCTCGCCGGGTCCGACCCGAAGAAGGGCGGCGGCCGGGTAGGCGAGCTGGACGAGGAGATGGTGTACGAGTCCCGCGTGGGCGACGTCTTCACGCTGGGCACGAGTTCCTGGCGCATCGAGGACATCACCCGCGACCGGGTCCTGGTCTCCCCCGCGCCGGGCGTACCGGGCCGGCTGCCGTTCTGGAAGGGTGACCAGCTGGGGCGCCCGCTCGAACTGGGCCGCGCGCTCGGCGCGTTCCTGCGCGAGGTCGGTGCACTGTCCGAGGAGGACGCCCGGCTGCGCCTGCTCACCGCGGGGCTGGACGCGTGGGCGGCGGACAACGTCCTCTCCTACCTGGCCGAGCAGCGCGAGGCGTGCGGACACGTCCCGGACGACCGCACCATCGTCGTGGAGCGCTTCCGCGACGAACTGGGCGACTGGCGGGTCGTGGTCCACTCCCCCTTCGGCGCCCAGGTGCACGCCCCGTGGGCGCTGGCGCTCGGCGCCCGCCTCTCCGAGCGGTACGGCATGGACGCGCAGGTCATGCACGCCGACGACGGCATCGTGCTGCGCCTGCCCGACGCCGACCTGATGAGCCTGGACCTGCTGGACCAGAGCCCCGGCAAGGGCGGTACGGAGTACGACGGCGAGCAGTCCCCGGTAGGCGCCGCCGACGTCGTCTTCGACAAGGGCGACGTCGACCAGGTCGTCACCGACCAGGTGGGCGGCTCGGCCCTGTTCGCCTCCCGCTTCCGGGAGTGCGCCGCCCGCGCGCTCCTGCTGCCGCGCCGCAGCCCGGGCAAGCGCACCCCGCTGTGGCAGCAGCGCCAGCGCGCCGCGCAACTGCTGGAGGTGGCGAGCGAGTTCGGGTCGTTCCCGATCGTCCTGGAGGCCATCCGCGAATGCCTCCAGGACGTGTTCGACGTGCCCGGCCTGGTCGAGCTGATGGGCGACATCGAGTCCCGCAAGGTCAGCCTGGTCGAGGTCACCACCCCCGGACCGTCCCCGTTCGCCCGCTCCCTGCTGTTCGGTTACGTCGCGCAGTTCCTCTACGAGGGCGATTCCCCGCTCGCCGAGCGCCGTGCCGCCGCCCTCTCCCTGGACTCCCGGCTGCTGGCCGAGCTGCTGGGCCAGGCGGAGCTGCGGGAACTGCTCGACGCCGAGGTGCTGACCGAGCTGGAGCGCGAACTCCAGTGGCTCACCGAGGACCGCCGCGCCAAGGACCCGGAGAGCGTCGCGGACCTGCTCCGGCTGCTGGGCCCGCTGACCGACGCCGAACTGGCCGAGCGGGGCGCCGAACCGGAGTGGGCGCGGGAGCTGGCCGCCGCCCGGCGCGTCATCAGGGTGCGGGTCGCGGGCGAGGACCACTGGGCGGCGATCGAGGACGCGGGCCGCCTGCGCGACGCGCTCGGCACCGCGCTGCCGGTGGGCGTCCCCGAGGCGTTCACCGAGCCGGTCAAGGACCCGCTCGGCGACCTCTTCGCGCGCTACGCCCGCACCCACGGCCCCTTCACCTCGACGACCGTCGCCGCCCGCTTCGGCCTGGGCGTCGCGGTCACCGAGGGCGCCCTTCAGCGGCTGGCCGGCAGCGGCCGGGTCGTCCAGGGAGAGTTCCATCCGGCGGGCATCGGCCGGGAGTGGTGCGACGCGGCGGTGCTGCGCCGGCTGCGCCGCCGTTCGCTGGCCGCGCTGCGGCACGAACTGGAGCCGGTGCCGCCCGCCGCGCTGGCCCAGTTCCTGCCCCAGTGGCAGCACATCGGCAAGGGTCACACGCTGCGCGGCACCGATGGACTGGTGCGCGCCATCGAGCAGTTGCAGGGCGCCTCGGTGCCCGCCTCCGCGCTGGAAAAGCTGGTCCTGCCCTCCCGCGTGGCGGACTACAAGCCGTCGATGCTGGACGAACTCACCGCCGCCGGCGAGATCGTGTGGGCCGGGGCGGGCTCCCTGCCCGGCAAGGACGGCTGGGTGTCGCTGTACCTCGCGGACACCGCACCCCTGCTGCTGCCGCCCCCCAGTCCCCTGGAGCTGAGCCCCCTTCACCAGTCGATCCTGGACACGCTGTCCGGCGGGTACGGCCTGTTCTTCCGCCAGATCGCCGACCAGGTCCGCGCCACCACCCACCCCGAGGCGAGCGACGCCCACCTGGCCGACGCCCTGTGGGACCTGGCCTGGTCGGGCCGGCTCACCAACGACACCCTGGCGCCGATGCGCGCCCTGCTGGGTTCGGGCCGTACAGCGGGTTCGACAGCCCACCGCGCCAAACGCAATGTCCCGCGCGGGCGTTACGGCTCCCTGACCGCCGCGGCCCGTGCCGCGTCCCGGTCCGGACCACCGACCGTGGGCGGCCGCTGGTCGCTGCTGCCGGTGCCCGAGCCGGACGCCACCGTGCGCGCGCACGCGCGAGCGCGCGCCCTGCTGGACCGGCACGGTGTGGTGACGCGCGGCGCCGTGGGCGCGGAGGGTGTCGAGGGCGGCTTCTCGGCGGTGTACCGGGTGCTGTCCGTGTTCGAGGAGAGCGGCCAGGCACGGCGCGGCTATGTGGTCGAGGGGCTGGGCGCCGCGCAGTTCGCCATGGACGGCGCCGTGGACCGGCTCCGCGCGGTGTCCAACGCCCGCGACCGGGGCGAGCGTGTCGTGCCCGCCCCCACCCCGGCGGCCGCCGGCGCTCTCCCGCCCTTCCCCGGCGACGGCCACACCGCGTCCGACGCCTTCGACCCGTCTTCCGGCGGCTTCGGTCACCCGGGCCTCGACGGCGACTTCGCCCGGCCGCCGCGGAACGGTGACGACGGCGGTCTCCCGCGCCCCTTCGGCCCGGCGGCCATCCCGGACCCGTACGGCTCCCCCGGCCAGGGCGGCCCGCGCGGCGGCGGGGGCTACGGCTCCCCGATGAGCCGTGGCTACGGCCCGCGCACCCGGGACACCGCCCCCGACTCCAAGGCGGTGGTCCTCGCCGCCGCCGACCCCGCCAACGCGTACGGCGCGGCCCTGCCCTGGCCGGAGTCGCCCACCGGCGCCGGACACAAACCGGGCCGCAAGGCCGGCTCGCTGGTCGTCCTGGTGGAGGGCGAGCTGACCCTCTACATGGAGCGCGGCGGCAAGTCGCTGCTGGCCTGGTCCGCCGACCCGGACGGCACCGCGACCGACGACCCCCGCCTGCGCGCCGCCGCGGAGACCCTGGCTGCGGCCGCCCGCGCGGGCTCCCTGGGCACGGTCACCGTCGAGCGGATCAACGGCGTCGCCGCCCTGACCTCGCCCCTGGGCACCCTGCTGGAGGGCGCCGGCTTCATAGCGACCCCGCGCGGTCTGCGCCTGCGCACCTGAGCCCGACCGCACCGGAGCGGAGCCGCCCCTGCCCGCGCCGTGGCACCCTGGACCCATGCCCGAAGGTGACACGGTGTGGCAGACCGCGAAGCGGCTGCATGACGCGCTCGCGGGCCGGGTGCTGACCCACAGCGACTTCAGGGTGCCCCAGTACGCGGTGGCCGACCTGACCGGCCGCACGGTGCTGAACACCGCCCCACGCGGTAAACACCTGCTCACCCGCTTCGAGGGCGGCCTCACCCTCCACACACATCTCCGGATGGAGGGCGCCTGGAAGGTGTACGGCCCGGACGAGCGCTGGCGGGGCGGCGCCGGACACCAGATCCGTGTCGTCCTGGGCGCCGGCGACCGCATGGCCGTCGGCTACCGCCTCTCGGTGCTGGAGCTGCTCCCCACCGAGGACGAGGAGCGCGTCGTCGGCCACCTGGGCCCCGACCTCCTCGGCCCCGACTGGAACCCGGAGCGCGCCCTCACCAACCTGTACGCCGATCCCGGCCGCCCCCTCGGCGAAGCCCTGCTCGACCAGCGCAATCTCGCCGGCATCGGCAACGTCTACAAGAGCGAGCTGTGCTTCCTGCTCGGCGTGACCCCCTGGCTCCCCGTGGGCTCCCTCCCCCCGGACCGCGCCGCCCAGCTCCCCGGCGTCGCCCAGCGCCTGCTGGAGGTCAACCGGGCCCGCCCGATCCGCCAGACCACCGGACTGCACCGGAACGACCTGTACGTCTACGGCCGCGCCTCCCGCCCCTGTCTGCGCTGCCGCACCCGGGTACGCGTGGCCGACCAGGGCGACGGAGTCCAGGACCGCCCCACCTACTGGTGCCCCACCTGCCAGAGCGGCCCCACCCCCGCCCCCGGCACCGCCCAGCGCTGGCGAGAACGCTACCCGCGCCCCACACGCTGACCACACGCCTTACACGCTGCCCCCGCGCACTGGCCACACGCCCTACCCGCTGCCCCCGCACACTGACCACGCACCACGCACCACACCCGCCGCCCCGCGCGCCGATTCCACCGGGCCGAAACCACGCACCGAAACGACGGCACCGAGGATCACCCGAGCCACAACCCCCGGCTCACCAGAAGCGGCCCCCCGCTCACCCCGCCCCCGATTCACCCGAACGAGTGACTCCAACACCCGTTCCCGGCTCCGCGCCCCCGCCGTCCCCCGTGACCCGCCAAGCCTCCCGCCACCGCCCCGTCCGCACGGCCCCCTCGGCCCGCTCCTTGGCGGCACAGTGGACCGGCAGCACCCCCAGCCCCCACCCGCCGAGCACCACGGACCCCTCCAGCACCCCCGCGCCGTCCCCCAGGGCCAGCCGCAGCACCGCCCACCACCACACCGCGCCGAACCCCAGTCCTGCCCCCCAGCGCACTATTCGCCCGTCCATGCGTCGCCACCTCCAGCCGGGAAGCTAGAACACCGCCCGCCACCTGCGGAAGGCGCACTCAAGGGCTCACCGGAGCGGCTCCGGGCGGAAGCCCGGCCCGCCGGGGCCGGCGAGCTTCAGGACCCTCTCACCATGACCGGGCGGCCTGACACCGGCAAACGGAGCAAACCAGCGGGGAGCGACCGGCGCCGGGCATGCGAAAGCCCCGGCCGCGCCTCACCTGAAAGGTTCAGGGAGACCCGGCCGGGGCTCGTGTCGATCGGGGTCGCTAGGCCACGTGCGCGCAGCTCACGCGGCTGCCACCGCTTCGGCGGGTGCCTTGATGGTCACCCGTTCCGGTTTCACACCGGTCACCGAAACGGAACCGAGCATCGGCCGGACCGGCGCCGGTACGCCATCGGTGGCGGCGGCGGACTGGGCCAGCTCGGCGAGTGCCAGTTCGTCACTCACCTCACGCATGAGCTCCGACATCCGTACGTCCAGCGCGTCGCAGATCGCGGAGAGCAGCTCGGAGGAAGCCTCCTTCTGCCCCCGCTCCACCTCGGAGAGATAGCCGAGCGAGACTCGGGCGGACGAGGAGACTTCGCGCAGAGTACGGCCCTGGCGCTGGCGCTGCCGACGCAGCACGTCACCCAGCAGGCGACGGAGCAGAATCATCGGTGGCTCCCTCCTCGGACCGCGTAGCCGCATCCTTCACGCCCCACCGTACCGCCTCGCGCCGCGGCCGTGCGGGGAGCGATGTCGTGTTCACTCAGGGCTGCAAACATCAGACTCCCCCGTTCCGTTCCGTATCCTGTGCCCGCTCATTTCCGGTCTGTTCGCCCGCGAGCTCCCTCAGAAGCAGTGCGAGTACGCTGCGTACACTCTCCATACGAATTTCCGTACGGCAGCCGTTCAACCGCAGGGCCTCCACTTTTCCGCCGGGGGCGGAAACCGGGCCGTGCCGGAGGGGTCCGGCGACGGCCACGTACACCGTGCCGACCGGTTGTCCGTCCTGTGGGCCGGGGCCGGCAACCCCGGTGGTCGCGATGCCCCAGTCGGCGCCGAGAACCTCGCGGACACCGGCCGCCATCTGGGCCGCGACCTGCGGGTCCACCGCGCCGGAGCGGGCCAGCAGCCCGGCGTCGACACCGAGTAGCCGGTGCTTCAGTTCGGTGGCGTAGGCGGTGACCGAACCCCGGAACACCTGGGAGGCGCCGGGGACCGAGGTGATCTCGGCAGCGACCAGACCACCGGTTAGCGATTCGGCGACGGCGAGGGTCTCGCCGTTCACTTTGAGTAGCCGCACCAGCTCGGTGGCCGTGGGGTTCACGCTTCTCGCTCTTCCAACACGGCAGCCCGCTCCGCGATTCCCCGGCGGCGCAGCACCATGGCCTGTCTCACATAGTCGAGACCGGTGACGACCGTGAGGACCACCGCCGCGGCCATCACCCAGAACCTGAGGGTGGCCAGCCAGCCGGTCAGCGCGAGCACGTACATGCCGACGGCCACGCCCTGAACGAGCGTCTTCAGCTTGCCGCCCCGGCTGGCCGGGATCACGCCGTACCGGATGACCACGAAACGCAGCAGGGTGACGCCGAGTTCCCGGCCCAGGATGACGACCGTCACCCACCAGGGGAGGTCGCCCAGAAAGGACAGGCAGATGAGCGCCGCGCCCATGATCGCCTTGTCCGCTATCGGGTCGGCGATCTTCCCGAAGTCGGTGACCAGGTTGTAGGTGCGTGCCAGATGTCCGTCGAACAGGTCGGTGATCATGGCGACGGCGAAGGCCGCCCAGGCGAACGAGCGCCAGGCGGGGTCGTAGCCGCCGTCCGCCAGCATCAGCGCCACGAAACCCGGCACGAGGAGCAACCGGAGCATGGTGAGCAGATTGGCGACGTTCCAGACGCTGGCCTGGTTGACGGCAGCCGCGGCCAGCTTGCCGCCGCGCGGGTGCCGCGCCTCCAGCGCGGCGGCCGGGTCGGAGACCTCCGGAGCACCGTCGACGGCCTGGCCGGTCGCGCCGCGCGCGCCGGAGGAGCCGCCCGAGGCGGATGCCGGGACTCCGGTCATCTGGCCGCCTCCTCGCTACACACCGACGAGCCCGGGAGCGGCTCGGCCACCAGGTCGACCCCCTCGGTGCCGACCACCTTGGCCTCGACGATACGTCCCACGGCGAGACCCTCGCCGCTCGTGAGCAGCACCTGGCCGTCCGTCTCCGGGGCCTGGTGCGCGGCGCGGCCGTACACCCCGTCCTCGCCGTCGACGGACTCGACCAGGACGCGCACGGTTTCCCCGAGGCGCTCCTCGGCGCGCTGCGAGACGAGTTCCTCGGCGAGCCGGGAGATGTGGGCGAGGCGCTCGGCGACCACGTCCTCGTCGAGCTTGGTGTCGTAGGTGGCCGCCTCCGTGCCCTCCTCGTCGGAGTAGCCGAAGACACCGATGGCGTCGAGGCGGGCGCCGGTCAGGAAGCGCTCCAGCTCGGCGAGGTCGGCCTCGGTCTCGCCGGGGAAGCCGACGATGAAGTTGGAGCGGACGCCGGCCTCGGGAGCCTTGCCGCGGATGGTGTGCAGCAGCTCCAGGAAGCGGTCGGTGTCACCGAAGCGGCGCATGGCGCGCAGCACGTTCGGCGCGGAGTGCTGGAAGGACAGGTCGAAGTAGGGCACGACCTTCGGGGTGGAGGTCAGCACGTCGATCAGGCCGGGCCGCATCTCGGCCGGCTGGAGGTAACTGACGCGCACCCGCTCGATGCCGTCGACCTCGGCCAGTTCGGGCAGCAGGGACTCCAGCAGGCGGATGTCGCCCAGGTCCTTGCCGTAGGAGGTGTTGTTCTCGGAGACGAGCATGACCTCCTTCACACCCTGCCCGGCCAGCCAGCGGGTCTCGTTGAGCACATCGCTGGGGCGGCGGGAGATGAAGGAGCCGCGGAAGGACGGGATGGCGCAGAAGGAGCAGCGCCGGTCGCAGCCGGAGGCGAGCTTGACCGAGGCGACCGGGGAGTCGCCCAGCCGGCGGCGCAGGGGCGCGCGCGGCCCGGAGGCGGGCGCGAGGCCGTCGGGGAGGTCGGTGGGGCCGTGGCCGGGCAGGGCGACGGCGGCGGCGGACTCCTGGCGCTCGACCGGGCTGACCGGCAGCAGCTTGCGGCGGTCGCGCGGGGTGTGGGCGGCGTGGACACCACCGGACAGGATGGTCCGGAGGCGGTCGGAGATGTCGGCGTAGTCGTCGAAGCCGAGCACACCGTCGGCCTCGGGCAGCGCCTGGGCCAGCTCCTTGCCGTACCGCTCGGCCATGCAGCCCACCGCCACGACGGCCTGGGTTCTGCCGTGGTCCTTGAGGTCGTTGGCCTCCAGGAGGGCGTCGACCGAGTCCTTCTTGGCGGCCTCGACGAAGCCACAGGTGTTGACGACGGCGACATCGGCGTCCGCGGCGTCCTCGACGAGCTGCCAGCCGTCCGCCTCCAAACGGCCTGCGAGCTCCTCCGAGTCCACCTCGTTACGGGCGCAGCCGAGAGTGACTAGTGCGACGGTACGGCGTTCAGGCATGGGCTCAAGACTACTTCGTCCGTCCCGCACCCCATGTC
>NZ_JBHXLV010000093.1:0-24670 GCF_042721685.1 Streptomyces sp. NPDC058459
TTACACGCCACTGGTGAAGTTCACCACAAAACAATCCGTGGGCCACCAGGGTGGTGGGCCTGCGGGGCGGTGCGCGCAAAACGCCTGCTCGTCCGCGCAGATCAGTGGGGGAACGCATCGAGCGGTACGACACCCACATTGTCGACGAACTGCCCCGGCACATCGAAGATCACGGTGGTCGATGGCTCAAAGAAGACCACATCTCCCTTGACCAGCGATATTCCCAGTTCGGGCTTGAAGATGATGTCGTAGAGGCCACCCACACCGCCCACGATCCCGCCGACCGTACCGCCCACCACTGCGGCGGGAAGCTTCGCGGCACCGGCACTTCCCTCGGAGCCGAAGATGCGCAGTGACGCCTCGGCGCCGGCGGCACCCGTGATCGCGCCCTTGAGGACGGACTGACCGAAGGCGCCCAGATCGATTGTGTTGATCACCCGGTAGGTGTCCATCTGGCCGGTAGCGAAATCTCGCACACGGAGAATGTCACCCACCTTCGCCCCGGTCGGGACCAGGTCGGTGGTTTCGGCGTCCACTATCTCGGGGTCCTCGTTGCTCGCCTGAGAGACCGTCGCGGACCGGAAATCGGCCGCACCGGCGGGTGCCGTCATGAGGCAGGCCGCCAAGGCGGTTCCCGCCAGCACAACGGTCGCCCCGCGGGTGAAACCTCGCCTCACCGAAATATTGACCATGGAATACCTTTCTTGGTCTTTGCCTGTAGCCTGGTATAGGGATATCCGGCTACCGTTGGCCGATCCATCGAGGAATTCTGCACAATCATTCCTTCCGGCTGCTCGCCGGCCGGAGGTGTACCAGTTGCGTCCAGCATTCCCGAGTGACAGGTTCAAAGCAAAGGTGACAGAGGGGAAACGTTCTGACTGAACCTCAGATGACGGACCCGACGATTCGGTCCGCAGGGGAGCGGTTCGTCCGACATCGACCTTTGCTCAGGTTCGTCGCCGGGGGGGGCGGCCTGTTCACCGCGCCCTACGGCGGAAGCCCGACTGTCAGGCGGACAACTGGTCGTGTGGTCGACCAGCGTCGTCAGATGATGCCGGTCGGCGGTGCGTCTCCGGTCGTGTCCAAGAGGTTCCTGGCTCCCGTCATGTACCCCGCCTGGAAGCGGCTCTCGGCACCGAGCAGTTCGAACAGGTCGGCGACGTACTTGCGGCAGGTGCGCAGCGAGACGCCCAGCCGGCGGGCGATCGTCTCGTCCCTCAGGCCCTGGCTCAGCATGGTGAGGATGGCGAGCTTGATGTCCTCGCGGATCTCTCCGTCGGGGAGGGCAGAGCTGTAGGGCGTGGCCATCTGCCAGTTGCGGTCGAAGGCCGCGCACAGGAACATCACGGTGGACGGGTCGCGGATCACCGCCGCCCCGCCCTTGACGTGTGCGTGCGGCAGGAACACCACCTCCCGGTCGAAAGCGATCATCCGGCCGAACAGCTCGGTGAGAGTGCGGACTTGGGCCCCGGCCGACGTGGCACGCTCGACGTACGCCTGGGTGGGGGCGTGGTGGCGCGAGGTGTGCTGGTAGAGCGTGCGCATGTGGATACCGCGTTCGAGCATCGCCAGGTCGCGGATGATCGACTGCTCCAGTTCGGCCGCTGGGCGCCCGCCTCCGGGCTGGGAGGTCATCACCTCGACGCGGCAGGTGTTACTGACTTCCTCCAGGAGCTCGATGACCTCACCCAGGGACTCCACCAGTTCCAGGGGGACCGTGCGCGCGCCGTCGCGCGCGTCCGAGGCGTACAGCGCGTTGAGCGAGTCGACGGTGTCCCAGAGGGTGAAGATTCCGGCCAGGCCGCGGCGGAAGCGGGATTCGGCGGCGGCGACCTCCGCACTGGCCAGTTGCGGGTCCAGCGGTCTCCATGCGCCCGGTGGCCCGTCGGCTCCGCCCGAGACGGCTCTGATCAGCGGTACGGCCGACAGAACCTCCACCGCGCGCCCCACCCGTTCGGGAGAGAGCCCCAGACCGACGGAGGCTTCCGAGGTCAGCAGCACGCCGTGATCGACGGCCCAGCCGTACACCTGGATGTCTTCGGCCCGGAGGGTTTCCAACCGAGCCATGATGTCCGCTTTCGACTTGTTAGTCACTCTTGCCCACCCTGCATCTTGGTGTAGGTCATCATGATGCGACCTTTCGGACTGGACCACGAGCCCTCGAAAAGCAGAAACTTGAGGAGTTCTGGAGCGGCCATCGAGTCGCATTCCGGAACGCATTCATCTCGTTGCGGGGGGCAACTATGATCAACGCACGTAAGAGGATTGCGATATTCACCGCCGGAATTGGGGTGGCCCTCGTCGTCACGCTGGCCCACTCGGCGGCCGGCCTGAGCGGCGGTACGGCTGCGACCAGTGGTTCGACCGTGTCACACCAGGCCGACACCGGCTGGAGCTAGAGGAATTCCTGTCGCACACAGGGGCCTGGCGTATACGCCGAAGAACAGGAATCCATCAGAGCCAGCCATGGGCTCGGGCAAGATTTCACAGAGCCTTCATAGTCGCTTCGCGCGCGTTCACACGACGAAACAAACAGCGACTCCGCCGTGTCCGGGCCAATCCTTCTGCACCCATTTCTGGAGACACACGTGTCTGTGCTTGACGCATTCGCCCATCCCGTCGATGTGGCCGACATACGTGCCCTCGTGGCCGATGTGCTCGACACCGACGTGCCCGGTGACGGCTCGTTCATCGGCCATGGCGGGGACTCGTTCCACGCGGTCGTGATCGTCGCCCGGATCGAGGAACGGTGGGGTGTCGAGGTCGACTTTCTCGACGTGCTCGACTCCACGCCCGACTCGCTCGCCGCCGCGGTCAACAAAGCGCACGGCGCACAGGCCCAGGGCTAGACAGGACGGAGTGAGCGGCACCGCCGCCGACACCATGAACCGATCTCTGTCCTACGGCCCTGGTGCCGCGGTCTCCGCCGACGCCACCGCCCACCAGGTGCTCCTGGACGTCGCCGCACGCACCCCCGAAGCCCCGGCCCTGCGGCGCGCCGGCACCACCGTCGACTACCGCCAACTGGTCTCCTCCGCGGATGTACTGAAGACCGAACTGCTGCGCCGAGGCGTACTTCCGGGCGACTTCGTGCCCGTGCTCGCCCGGCCCGGCGGAGCCTTCGTGATCGCCGCCCTCGGCGTGCTGCTCGCGGGCGCCGCCTACGCGGCCGTCGACCCCGAGTGGCCCGCCGAACGGCTGGCCGGCATCCTCGCCGACCTGGACGCCCGGCTCGTACTCGACGCGACGGACGGCGGCCCCAACGCGGTGCACGACTCCGTGCCCGTCGTGCGGCTGCCCGCCGCGAGGAACGGAGGCAACGGGCCCGTCACGCCGGTGACCGTGGCGGCCGACGCCCCCGCCTGCGTCTTCTTCACCTCCGGCTCCACCGGTCGTCCCAAGGGGGTCGCCGTGCCGCACCGCGCCCTGGTGCGCACCTTCCTGCATGGCGGGTACTGCGACTTCGGCCCGGACACCGTGATGCCCATGATCGCGGCGCCCTACTGGGACGCCGGAGCCCTGGAGGTCTTCGGCCCCCTCCTCAACGGCGGTTGCGTCGTCGAGGAGCCTCAGACCCCCCTCGCGCCGACCGCGCTGCGGCGTCTCATACATGAGCAGGGCGTGAACACGCTGTGGCTCACCAGCTCCCTGCTCAATCTGATCGTCGACGAGGATGCCGGAGCCTTCGCCGGCCTGCGCGAAGTCATGACCGGCGGCGAGCGCCTGTCACCAACTCACATCGGACGCTTCCTGACCGCGCACCCGGCGGTCCGCCTGACCAACGGCTACGGCCCTGTCGAGTCGATGGTCTTCGTCTCGGCCCACCCGGTCACCGCCGCCGACCTGGCCGAAGCGGACGGCATTCCTGTCGGCACCGCGATCCGCGACACCCTGCTCGCCGTGGTCGACACCGGCGGCGCCCTCGTCCCCCACGGCGAGGCCGGTGAACTCGTCGTCGGCGGGAACGGTCTCGCGCTCGGCTATGTGAACCGGCCCGAGGAGGAAACGCGGCGCTTCACCAGCCTGGACGTCCCGGGCCGCGGACCCGTCCGGGTCTACCGCACCGGCGACCTCGTCCGCATGACCGCCGGCGGCCGTCTCTCCTACGTCGGACGTGCCGACCGCCAGTTCAAGGTGCGGGGCCACCGCGTCGAACCCGGCGAGGTCGAGCGCGTACTCGGCCGGGTCGCGGGCGTCAAGGAGTGCTTCCTGATCCCCCGGCGCGACCCCGAAGGCACCGTCACCGACACCGTGTGCGCGTACACCACCATGTCCGGGCACGCCCTCGCGCCGCCGGAGCTGGCGGAGGCCGCGCACGGTCTGCTCGCCGGCTACCTGCGGCCCGACCGGTTCGTACACCTCGACGCGCTGCCGCTCGGCCCGACCGGCAAGGCAGACCTCCGGGCCGTCGAAGCACTCCTGCGCCCCGCACCCGTGGTCGGTGCGGCCACCGCGGACGTCTCCCCCGCCCTGCGCGCGGTCCGTGACATCCTCGGCGCCCCCGCCCTCACCGAAGAAGACGACCTGCTCTCCCAGGGCGCCCACTCCTTACAGGTTCTGCGGATCGCGGCGCGGCTCACCACCCTGCTGGACAGCGAACTCTCGGCGCTGGACGTATACCGGCACGCCAGCGTCCGCGCCTTGGCGGACCTCGCCGCGAGCCGCCCCCCTCGGCCGGCGGGAGGGCCGGCACCGGCCGGCGAGGCCGGCGACGGCGCCGCCCGGCACCAGCTCTCCCCCGGGGAGAAGCGGTTCTGGATCGCCGAGCGACTCGCCCCGGGTGCGCCCGGACATGTGGCGACCAGCCAGATCGAGATCACCGGACCCCTCGACCCGGACCGGCTCCAGGCCGCCCTTACCTCCGTCGCGGCGGCTCATCCCGCCCTGCGCACCCGGTTCCCCCTGGACCTCGGACGCCCCCGGCGCGCCGTGTCCTCCACGCCCGCGCCCATCCCCGTCGTCCAGAGATCCGCCGCGGAGACCACCGAGGGCGCGCTCATCACCGAACTGGCGGCGGCCGTGCACGACCTGGAGCACGGCCCGTTGCTCGCGGCCGGTCTGCTCTCGCACTCGGCCGCCCGGCACACCCTGCTCATCGCCGTTCACCACGCCGTGTACGACGGCCGTTCCGAGCGGATTCTGCTCACCGACCTGGCCGCCGCCTGGGCGGGACGGGACCTCGCGCCGGCCCCCGAACCGCCGGTGACCACGCGCGCCACCACCGTCGAACGAGACTTCTGGCAAACCGAGTTGGCGGGACTGGAGCCGCTCGCCCTCCCCGTCGCGGCCCCACCCATGCGGGCCCTGTGGACCACCCCGATCGCCGGGCGGACCATCGCGCTGCCCCCGAGAACCGGCCGCCGGCTCCACGCGGCCGCCACCCGGAACCGCACCCCCGCACTGACTCTCCTGCTCGCCGCGTGGTGGCGGACCCTGTCCACCTGGACCGGGCAGCTCGACCTCGCCGTGGGCACCGTCGTCGCGGACCGCGGTCCGGCGCAGGAACGGACCTTCGGCTATCTGGCCAACGGTGTTCCCGTACGCGTACCTGGGCAGCCCGGCAGTCACGGCACGGACCTCGTCCGGCTGGTCGACGAACGGCTGCTGCGGGCTCTCGCGCACGCCGCGCTCCCCACGGACGAGATCGCCGTCCGGGCACCCCGGCCCACCGGCGGCCGGATGCCCCTGTACCAGACGGTGCTGGCGCTCCAGCGGGTCAACGCGCCGGTGCGGTTGGGCGAGGCGCTGCTGCGCCCCAGGCCGGCGCCGCCGCTCGGCCCGCAGGCGGAGCTCGTCTGCGAGGTGTGGGAGGACGGCGACGAGCTGACCGGCGCCCTGTACGTGCCGGAGGGACTGCTGCCACCCGCCACCCACGCCCTGCTCACCGACCTGTTCGCCTCCGAGCTGGACCTGCTGCTCACCAAGGACTCGACATGACCGACACGTTCGGCGACGGGACGGCCGTCGCCGGTGGGACCGATCCGTTTCCGCTCACGTACACCCAGGAGCGGATGTGGCTCGAGGAGCGGTTGCGGCCCGGCGGCACCGCCTACCACATGCCGGTGATCTCCCGGGTGCGCGGCCCTCTCGATCTCGACGCCCTGCAGCGTGCGCTGGACACCGTCGTCGGGCGGCACACCGCCCTGCGCACCGTCTTCACGGAGGAGGACGGCAGCCCCGTCCAGCGGGTGCTGCCGGCCATCGAGGTCCCGGTGGCGGTGCGCGACGTGCGCGGCGAGGAGGACGCCGAGCGGGCCGGGCTGGCCGCCGCCCTCGACGAGGCACGCCGCGTCTTCGATCCGGTGTCGGGCCCGTTGGTGCGCGTCCTCGTCGTACGGACCGCTGAGGACGCGCAGCTACTGGTGGTGACGGCTCATCACCTCGTCTTCGACGGAATCTCGTTCGGGATCTTCTTCGCCGAGCTGTCGGAACTCTACGGCGGTGCGGCTGGCCTCCCCGCTCCGGCACGTCAGTTCAGTGACGTGGTGCGAGCCGAGCGGGCGCTCCTGACGGACCAGGTCGACGCCGACCTGCTCAGCTGGTGGGGCGACTACCTCGACGGGGCACCGCGCACCCTCCGCCTCCCCACCGACCTGCCCCGCGTGGAGGGCGTCCGGCGTACCGGAGCACACCTTCGCCGCGGGCTCTCCCCGGAGGCGAGCAGCGCGGTGCGCGAGCTGGGCCGGACCCACCACGCCACCCTGTTCATGACCGCCCTGACCGCGTTCGGCGTGGTCCTCTCGCGACAGACCGGCCACACCGACCTGCTGGTCGGCACGCCCGTCTCCAGCCGTCGCGCCGGGGAGCACCAGGCCCTCGGATGCTTCCTCAACTCGCTGCCCGTGCGGCTGGACCTGACCGACGGTCCCTCGTTCGCCGGGCTCGTCAAGCGCGTCAAGCGCAGCGCTCTGGAAGCCTTCGCGCACCAGCGGGCTCCGCTGCACCGTCTTCGGGCGGACCGGTCGTCGGGCGGTGCCGCCGGGCACGGCGGACCTGTCCAGGTCTTCTTCAACGTGCTGCCGCCCGCGGTCCCCCTCGATCTGGCGGGCTGCTCGGTGGAGCGACTGCCGTTCCCGCAGATCGACGCCAAGTTCGATCTCACGCTGTACGTCTCCACCGAGAGCGGACGGCTCACTCTGGAGGCGGTGTACGACTCCGGGCTCTTCCTGCCCGAGCGGATCGCCGACCTGCTGGAGCAGCTGGAGCTGGTGCTCACCCAGGCCGCCGCCGACCCCGCCCGCCCCGTCGCGGACCTGGCCCTGGCCACCGGACGCGCCCGCGCGCTGGTTCCCGGTCTGGACACCGAACTGCCGGCCGACTACCCGGGTTCCGTGCTGGAGCGCCTGACGGAGCATGCCCGGCTGCACCCCGGGCGGTCCGCGCTCGAAGGCGGAGGGCACAGCTGGACGTACGGCCGAGTCGAAGAGGTGAGTGGCCGCACGGCGGCACGGCTGCGGGCCGTCGGTGTGCTGCCCGGCGACGTGGTGGCCGTCCACGGAGACCGTGACCCGCGGACCGTGGTGGCGATGCTGGCGGCGTTGCGCGCGGGCGCGGCGTTCACGATCTCCGACACCGCGTACCCGCGGGCCGAACGGGAGTTGCGGGCCGCTGCCTCCAGCCCCGCCGCCTGGATCGAGGCAGTACCCGGCAGGCCGGTCGGGGCGTACGCCACGGCCCCGGTCGTCCAGCTCGACACGGACGACGCCGACGACGCCGACGACAGGCACAGTGCGGCCGACGACGCGTCCCCGCGCACACTCGACCGGCCCGCCGCGCACGACCCCGCGTATGTCACGTTCACCTCCGGCACGACAGGACGCCCCCGCCAGGTGCTCGGGACGCACGGCCCGCTGGCTCATTTCCTCGCCTGGTACACCGAGGAGTTCGGCATCACGGCCGAGGACCGCTTCTCGGTGCTCTCGGGCCTCGGGCACGACCCGTTCCTGCGGGACGTGCTCACTCCGCTGTGGGCCGGGGCCACCGCGGTCTTCCCCGATGCCGACCCGCGCGACACCGGTGCGCTCGCCTCGGCCCTGCGCCGGGACGGGATCACCGTCACCCACCTGACCCCGGCGCTGGCCTCCGCGCTGACCGCGTCCGGTACGCGGGGCTGGCCCCGGCTTCGGCTCGTGGGCTTCGGCGGCGACGTACTGACCCACAGCACGGTTCGCGCCTGGACCACCTCCGCCCCGAACGCCGAGCTGCTCAACCTGTACGGGGCCACGGAAACGCCGCAGGCTGTGTCGGTGCACCGGGTCCGGCGCGGAGGTGGTCCCGCCCCGGCGGGCGAGGGGCCGCTGCCGCTGGGCCGGGGCATCGACCAGGTGCAGCTGTTCGTGACGGCCGGGGACCGGCTCGCCGGCCTCGGCGAGATCGGCGAACTCGTCGTGCGGACACCACACTTGGCGCGGTACGTCGACCCGGTGGACGGTTCCGGGTTCGGAACGTCGGACATCGCTCCGGGCCCCGTCTACCGCACCGGCGACCTCGCCCGGCTGCGCCCGGACGGCCTCTTCGACCACCTCGGCCGCGCCGACGACCAGGCGAAGGTACGCGGCTTCCGTGTGGAGCCAGCCGAGGTAGAAGCGGCTCTCCTCGGTGTGGACGGCGTGCGTCAGGCCGTCGTCCTTACGGAGCCCGACCCGGAAAGCGGTCACCGGCTGGTGGCTCACCTCGCGACGGGCGCGGCCCGGCCGGACCTGGCGGCGTTGCGCGGGACGCTGGCCGCGCGGCTGCCGGAGTACAAGGTGCCGTCCGCGTTCGTGCTGCTCGACGCGCTGCCGATGACGCCCAACGGCAAACCGGACCGGGCAGCGCTCCGCCGGCTCGATCCCGGACACGCGGAGCGCGCCGTGGGGACGTACGTCGCCCCCGAGGGCCCGCTCCAGGAGCGGCTGGCGGGGATCTGGCGCGAGGTCCTCGGCGTGGAGCGGATCGGCGCGCGGGACGACTTCTTCGCTCTCGGCGGGCACTCACTCCTGCTGAACCAGGTGCTCGTACGGGTGCGCGGGGTGCTGGACGCCGAACTGTCGCTGCGGGACCTGTTCCGCCACCCGACGATCGCCGCGCTGGCCGAGGTGATCGAAGGTGCGGGAGCAGCCTTGCGATCCGGGCCCGAAGAGGCCGTGCCGCGCGGCACACCGGACGCGCCGGCGCCGCTGTCGTGGACACAGGAGCGCCTCTGGCTGGAGGAGCAGCTCCGTCCCGGCGACACCGCCTACAACATGCCGATGGTGCTGCGCCTGCGGGGGCCGCTGGACCCCGGCGTGCTCCAGGCGGCCCTGGACGCCGTGCTGGACCGTCACACGGTGCTGCGCACGCGGTTCGTGCTGGAGGACGGCGCCCCGGTGCAGCGGGTGATCGCGGATGCGCGGGTGACGGTGCGCGAGCGGGATCTGCGCGACGCACCGGACCCGGCGGCGGCCGCGCTGGCGATGGCGATGGCGGAGACGAAGGAGCCGTTCGACCTGTCGGCAGGCCCCCCTCTCCGCGTCCTGGTCCAGAGGCAGGGCGAGGAGGAGTACCTGCTTGTTCTGACGGTTCATCACATTGTGTTCGACGGCTGGTCGTTCGGTGTGCTGCTCGACGATCTGTCAGCCGCGTACCGGGCGGCCGCTGAGGGTGGTGCCGCGGACCTGGACCCCGGGCTGCAGTTCGCCGATGTGGCGCGCTGGCAGCGGGCCGCGCTCGACGGTCAGCAGCCGGAGGATGTGATCGGCTGGTGGAAGGAGCGGCTGGCGGGTGTGCCGACCGTGCTCGAACTGCCCACCGACCGGCCTCGACCGGCCGTCCAGGCGCACCGGGGCGCCCGTCACCGCCTGGCTCTCGGCGCGGAACTCTCACAGCGTCTGCGGGAGGTGTCGCGCGAGTACGACAGCACCCTGTTCATGACCCTCCTGGCCGCCTTCGGGGTGGTGCTCTCCCGCCACACCGGGCAGGAGCGACTGCTCGTGGGCACCCCGGTCGCGAACCGGGAGCGTCCCGAGTTCGAGGACGTGGTCGGCTGCTTCGTCAACACCGTCCCGCTGGGGCTCGATCTGCGCGGCGACCCGGGCTTCGGTGAACTGCTCGGGCGGGTCACCGAGCACGCGCTGGCGGCCTTCGACCACCAGGGCACACCGTTCGGCACGCTCGTCGCAGAGCTGGCTCCGGAGCGTGACCTGTCACGCAGCCCGCTGCTCCAGGTGCTGTTCGCGCTGCAGAACGTCCGCTTCGGCACCTTCGACGCGCCGGGAATCTCCAGCGAGCTGGTGGAGGTGTCCGAGGCCAACAGCCAGTTCGACCTGAACCTGCGGATGCTGGACGACGGCGACGAGATTCTGGGCTGGCTGGACTACGACACGGACCTGTTCGACGCGGAGACCGTCGAGCGGCTGGCCGGTCACCTGGTCCGTGTGCTGAGGGCCGCGACCGCCGATCCGGGGGCGCCGGTGGCGGCGCTGGAGCTGCTCGGTGCGGACGAACGCCGGCGGGTGCTGCGGGAGTGGAACGCGACCGACGCCGGCTGGAACCTGGAGCGCACCCTGACCTCCCTCCTGGAGGAACAGGCGGTGCGCACTCCCGAGCGGATCGCGGTGCGCTGCGGCGACCAGCAGGTGACCTACGCCCAACTGCACCGTCGCGCCAACCGGCTCGCGTGGTACCTGCGGGAGCTGGGCGTCGGTCCGGACGTGGTGGTGGGCGTGCACCAGGAACGCTCGGTCGAGCTGATGGTGTCCCTGCTCGCGGTCCTCAAGGCGGGCGGTGCCTATCTGCCGCTGGACCCCGGCTATCCCGCCGAGCGGCTGCGGTTCATGGTGGCCGACGCCGGGGTCACGGTGCTCCTCGCCGGGCGCGGCACGGACGCCGCCTCCTTCGCCGGCGGAGCCGTCACGACAGTGGTCGTCGACGAGGCGGCGGCGGCAGGACGGCCGGAGCACGCGCCCGACCCGACCACGGGTCCCGGCCATCTCGCGTACGTGATCTACACCTCGGGCTCCACCGGCCGCCCCAAGGGTGTGCAGGTGCCGCACCGCGGGATCGTCAACCGGCTGCTGTGGATGCAGGACACCTACCGGCTCGACGCCTCCGACACGGTTCTCCAGAAGACACCGATCAGCTTTGACGTGTCGGTGTGGGAGCTGTTCTGGCCCTTGCTGACCGGCGCCCGGCAGGTGCTCGCCCGGCCGGGCGGACACCGCGACCCCGCGTACCTGGCCGGGCTGATCCAGGAGGAGCGGGTGACGGTCTGCCACTTCGTGCCGCCGATGCTGGACGCGTTCCTCTCGGCAGCACCGGCCGGGCTGTGCGCCTCCCTCCGCCTGGTGGTGTGCAGCGGAGAGACCCTCCCCGCCGAACTGGCACGCCGCCTGCACCGCACGCTCCCCGACACGGCGCTGGAGAACCTCTACGGGCCCACCGAGGCGTCGGTGGACGTCACCCGCTGGTCCAGCCACCCCGCGTGGACCAGGCCGAGTGTGCCGATCGGCACGCCCATCGCCAACACCCGGGTGTACGTACTGGACCGTTCGACGGCTCCGGTGCCGATCGGCGTGGCGGGCGAGCTTCATCTGGGCGGCGTCCAGTTGGCTCGGGGGTACGGCGGCAGGCCCGACCTGACCGCCGACCGGTTCGTGCCTGACCCGTTCGGCGCGCCCGGTGCGCGGCTGTACCGCACCGGAGACCTGGCCCGCTGGCGTGCGGATGGGACCGTCGAGTACCTGGGCCGCATCGACCACCAGGTCAAGGTGCGCGGGTTCCGCATAGAACTCGGCGAGATAGAGGCGGCGTTGGCGGAGCAACCGGGAGTCGGCCAGGCCGTGGCCGTCGTCCGGGAGGACGAGCCGGGCGACCGGAGGATCGTCGCCTACCTCACTCCGGGCGGCGTCGGCCCCGTACCGGCGGACGGGGCGCTCCGCTCGGCGCTGGGCCGGCTGCTCCCCGACCACATGGTGCCGAGCGCGTTCGTCGCCCTGGACCTGCTGCCACTGAGTCCCAACGGCAAGGTGGACCGCAAGGCGCTGCCCGCGCCCGCGTTCGAACGGCCGGACGCCCACTGGGTCGCTCCGCGCGACGACACCGAGCGCGCGCTCGCCGGCCTGTGGCAGCAGGTGCTGCGGATCGACCGGGTCGGCGCCACCGACAACTTCTTCGAGATCGGCGGCGACTCGATGCACGCCGTCCGGGTCGTAGGCCTCGCCCGTGAAGAGGGCCTCGACATACCGCTGACCGAACTGTTCGCCCAGCAGACGGTCGAGGCGGTGGCCGCATGGCTGGCCTCACGTGGGGAGCAGGTCGTCGAACGGCGCGGCGTCGCCGCGTTCGGTCTGCTCTCCGCGACGGACCTCGCCAAGCTGCGCGCCCGCTGACCCATCCTCCCGACCGCACCTGAGAGGACCGCAATGAGCCACGGCGACATCGTCGACGCCTATCCCCTGACCCGCCTCCAGTCCGGCATGCTCTACCACAGCCTGCTGGACGGCAACACGCCCACCTATCACGACATCTCCGCCATCCGGATCGCCGGCCGCTTCGACGAGCACGCCCTGCGGGAGGTGTTCGCCGGGGTCGTGGAACGTTCCGACATGCTGCGCAGCGCCTTCGACATCAGCAACTTCAGCGCTCCCATGCAGCTGGTGTACGCCTCGGTGCCCACCCCGCTCACCATCGAGGACCTGCGCGGTCTGAGTGCCGGGGAACAGGCGGAGCGCGTCTCGCGCTGGACGGCCGGGGAGAAGGCCACCGCCTTCGACCTCGCCGCGGCCCCGCTGCTCAGGCTGCACGTCCATGTGTTCGCCAACGACGACTTCCAGGTCAACCTGAGTTTCCACCACGCGATCCTGGACGGCTGGAGCCTGTCCCTGATCACCTCGCGGCTGCTGACCGGCTACGACGCCCGGCTCGCGGGCCGGACGGTAGATGCCGTCGCCCCGGTCACCCGCTTCCGCGACTACCTGGCCCTGGAGCAGGAGGCGCTGGGCAGTGACGCGTCCCGTGGCTTCTGGGCCGGTGTCCTGGCCGGCGCCGAGTTCACCGGTCTGCCCCGGCTCCCGGAGGAGGGCCTGGAGTCCGAGCGCACCGCCCGGGTGTACCAGGTACCACTTCCCGAGAACCTCACACCGGGGTTGCGCGCGGTCGCCGTCCGGGCCAAAGTGCCGGTCAAGGCCGTCATGTTCGCGGCGCACGCCCGGGTCCTCGCCCTGCTCTCGGGCTCCACCCGTGTGGTCACCGGACGGGTCAGCAACGGCCGCCCGGAGACCGCCGACGGCGACCAGGTGGTCGGTCTGTTCCTCAACACGCTGCCCCTGGTGGCGGACGTGGCCCAGGTCAGCTGGACCGAGCTGGCCCGGCAGATCCACCTCCAGGAGAGCGACGCGCTGGCGCACCGGCGGTACCCGATGGCGCAGCTCCTCCAGGACCTGCAGCGGCCCGAACTGTTCGAGACGGTCGTCGACCACCGCAGCTTCCGCAGCTACGACATGGCGCTCGAACACACGGCGGTGACCGGTGGCGCGTTCTTCGAGCAGACCAATTTCCCGTTCACGGCCAACTTCGGCACCGATCCGGTCACCGGGGAAGTCGGTCTGCGCGTCAACTACGACGCCTCCCAGTTCTCCGCCGACCGGATCGCCGAGATCGCCGGCTACTACGCGACCGCCCTTGCCTCACTGGTCGCCGACCCCGACGCGCCCGCGCTGGCCGCGCAGTTGCTCGGTCCGGGACACCTGGAGCACCTGGCCGGCACCTGGCGGGCCACGGTCGTGGACCGCGAACCCGGACTGACGCTGCCCGAGTTGCTCGCCCGCCAGGCCGACCGCACGCCGGATGCCGTGGCGCTGCGCAGCGGGGAGAGCGTGCTGACGTTCGCCGAGCTGCGCGCCCGCTCGAACCGGCTGGCCCACCGGCTGCGCGAGCTCGGCGTCGGTCCTGACGTACTGGTGGGCGTGCACGTGGCCCGCTCGACGGAGCTGGTGGTCAGCCTGCTCGCGGTGCTCAAGGCCGGCGGAGCCTACGTGCCGCTGGACCCGGGTTATCCACGTGACCGCCTGGAGTACATGCTGGCGGACGCCCGCGTCTCGGTGCTGCTGAGCGACCCGGACCTCGCCGCGACGCTCGACCCCGCGGGCGCGCACGTGCTGCCCGTCGACGCCTCGACGGCCGGTGACCACTCCGCCGAGGACCCGCCGGTGGAGGTGACACCCGACCACCTGGCGTACGTCATCTACACCTCGGGGTCCACCGGCCGTCCCAAGGGCGTGCAGATCCCGCACGGCGCGCTGCTGAACCTGCTGCTGTCCTTCGGGCGGGATCTGGAGATCAGCTCGGCGGACCGGCTGCTGGCGGTCACCTCGCTCTCCTTCGACATCGCCGCCCTTGAGGTCTATCTGCCGCTGATCACGGGCGCCGAGCTGGTGCTCGCGCCGGACATCGCCGTCGACGGCCCTCGGCTGCGCGCCTTCCTGGAGGAGGCCGGAGCGACACTGATGCAGGCCACACCGTCGAGTTGGCGGCTGCTGGTGGAGGCAGGGCTCCAGGCGGACCCCGGCCTTCGGGTGATCTCCGGCGGCGAGGCACTGCCCGAGGATCTCGCGGCAGAGCTGACTTCCCGCTTCCCCGCCGTGTGGAACGCCTACGGCCCCACCGAGACCACCATCTGGTCCTGCCTTCAGCGGGTGCTGCCCGGGGCGCCGGTCACGCTCGGCGGCCCGGTCGCCAACACCCGGGTGTACGTGCTGGACGCCTCCTACGCGCTGGTGCCCGACGGTGTCGCGGGTGACCTGTACATCGCCGGGGACGGTCTGGCCCGCGGCTATCTGGGGCGCGCGGAGCTGACCGCCGACCGCTTCCTGCCGGACCCGTTCGCCTCGGTCCCGGGCGCCCGTATGTACCGCACCGGCGACGTGGCGAGGCGGCTCTTGTCCGGGGAGCTGGAGTTCCTGGGCCGCTCCGACCACCAGGTCAAGGTCCGCGGCTTCCGCATCGAGCTGGGCGAGGTCGAGTCGGTGCTGGCACGCCGGCCGGGTGTGGGCCGCGTCGTCGTGGTGGCCCGCGAGGACCGGCCCGGCGTCAAACGGCTGGCCGCCTATCTGACCGCCGAGGGAGAGGCGCCGTCCGCGGCCGACCTGCGCGCCGCGGTGGCCGCCGAACTTCCCGAGTACATGGTGCCCGGCGCGTTCGTCGTCCTGGACTCCTTTCCGCTGACCCCGAACGGCAAGATCGACCGCAACCAGTTGCCCGCGCCGGGCCGCGAGGAGACCGCGGCGGGCGCGTTCGTGGCACCGCGCACCCCGACCGAGGAGGCTCTGGCGGAGGTCTTCCGCGATGTGCTGGGGCTCGAAAGAGTCGGTGTGCACGACGCGTTCCTGGACCTGGGCGGCGACTCCATCTCCGCGCTGCGCGTGATCATGCGCCTGCCGGACCTCACCGACGTGGAGGTACCGGTGGCGGCGCTGATCGAGGGCGGCACCGTGGAGAAGCTCTCCCGGATCATCGACGGTGAGCAGGAAGCGCTGACGAGCGTGCTGGTGCCGCTGCGCACGACCGGCGAACGTCCGCCGGTCTTCTTCGTGCACCCGCTCGGCGGCAGCGTCTTCAGCTACTCCGAGCTGGTCGAGGTGCTCCACCCCGAGCAGCCGTTCTACGCGGTCCAGGCTCCGGAGTACGCGGGCCCCGACGTACCGCGCCCCGAGACCGTCGAGGAGATCGCCGCGCTCTACCTGTCCGAGGTCAGGACGATCCAGCCCGAGGGGCCTTACCACCTCGGCGGCTGGTGCATGGGCGGCATGGTCTCGTACGAGATGGCCCGTCAGCTCCGGGCCGCGGGCGAAGAGGTCGCGATGCTCACCATCGTCAGCGCCAGCATCGACGATCCGGTGCCGCCGAGGTACGTGACCTCCGAATCCGCCGCGATCCTGGGCGCGTTCGGCCACAAGCTGCCCACCACCGAGGCGGAACTGGAGGCCCTCGACGAGGAGAGCCGCCTGCGGCACGTCATCCGGCTCACCCGGGGCACCGAGGACGAGCGGGCCGACGCGGCCACGATCGACGACCTGCGCCGGCTGGTGCGGCTGTATCAGCGGCACGCTCGGGCGCTGATCACCTACCGGGACACCCCGCGCGAGCCGTTCCCGGGTGACGTACTGCTGATCCGGGCCGAGACCGAGCTGTTCACGGGCTGGGACTTCGGATGGAAGCGCCGGGTCGCCGGGGCCCTGCTCATCGACGAGTCGCCCGGCAACCACTTCTCGATGCTGGAGCGGCCCAACGTCCCGAAGCTCGCCGCCCGAATAGAGTCCGCCGCGGCGGGCCGCCCGAGCGGTGTCCCCGCCGAGTAGCCCACCACGTCTTCCCTCCGGCACAGCCGGTCGCGCAGCACGCGGCCGGCCGCATCCGACGCATCCCAGGAGCCCCCCATGTCCACCGTCACGACCGAGACCCCGGCGGACGGCAGTCCCGCGCCTCGCCCCAGCGTGTGGCGCAACACCGACTTCACCAAGCTCTGGCTGGGCCAGACGGCGTCCCAGTTCGGCGCTCAGATCAGCGACTTCGCGCTGCCCCTGACAGCGGTGCTCGCGCTGGCCGCCAGCTCGGAGCAGGTCGGTCTGCTCGCGTCTGTCATCCGGCTGCCGTACCTGCTGGTGTCCCTGTTCGCCGGGGTGCTGGTGGACCGGCTGCACCGTCGCAACCTGATGGCGTCGGCCGACCTCGGCCGGGCGCTGCTGCTCGGCGCGGTGCCGGTCCTGTACTGGACGCACGCACTCGGCATCAGCTGGCTGTATCTGCTCGGATTCCTGGCCGGCTGCTGCACCGTGCTGTTCGACGTGGCCGCGCAGGCCTACCTGCCGCGCCTCGTGGAGCGCGAGGATCTGGCGGCGGGCAACTCGGCGCTGGGCAGCAGCCAGTCGGCCGCGATGATCGGCGGTCCCGCGCTCGGCGGTGTGCTCGTCCAGTGGCTGACCGCGCCCGTCGCGGTGCTCGCGGCCTCGGTCTCGTACCTGATCTCGGTCGTCAACATCTGGCTGATCCGCCACCGCGAGCATGTCGAGCCCACGGAGGCCGCCGGTGCGGCCGGGACGCTCAGGCAGGTCAAGGACGGCCTGGTGCTGGTCTTCCGCAACGAGCCGCTGCGGACCATGACGATCATGGCGTCGATCTTCAATCTGTCCTTCACCGCGTTCGAGGTCGTCTTCGTGCAGTACATGCCGCACACGCTGGGGCTGTCGGCCGGTGAGATCGGCCTCGTGATGGCGGCGCTCGGCCCCGGCTTCCTGATCGGCGCGATGTTCGCCGGCAGGCTGCCCAAGACGTTCGGCTACGGCCGCACCATCATCTTCACCGCCTGCATCGCCAATCTCGTGATGCCGCTGATCGCCGTGGTGCACGGCGGCGGCTGGCCGGCCGTCGCCTCGCTCATGGTCATCAACTTCCTCTTCGCGTCGTTCGGCGTGGCCAACAACGTCACCATGCTGACGATCCGTCAGTCCATCACGCCGGACAGCCTCCAGGGCCGCGTGGCCGCCACCAACCGGTTCGTCGCGATGGGGATCGCCCCGCTGGGCGCGCTCGCGGGCGGCTTCCTCGGCTCCGCCGCCGGACTGCGCGTCGCGGTCCTGGTCACGACTCTCGGCTTCTGCCTCGCGGTGATCCCGCTGGTGACCTCGTCGCTGGTACGGATCAAGCACGCACTGCCGGACCCGATCGCCGAGTAGTCCGACCCCGCTTCCACCGGAAGGCACCGATCCTCCATGTCCGAACAAAAGCTCCAGACCGTGCACGCCGTCGTCGTCAACGCCGAGGAGCAGTACTCCGTCTGGCCCGTCACCGCACCCGTCCCGGCCGGCTGGACCGAGACGGGCCACCGGGGCAGCCGGGCCGACTGCCTCGCCCACATCGCGACCGTCTGGACCGACCTCCGCCCGCTCAGCGTCCGCTGACACGACCACGCCGATCCGAGGCACTCCCATGGAATTCAGCCTGTTCTACTTCGCCGACGGCGCGGCCGGAGGCACACGCGGCCGTTACGACCTGCTCCTGGAGGGCGCCCGTTTCGCCGACGCCCACGGCTTCTCCGCCGTCTGGACGCCCGAGCGGCACTTCCACGAGTTCGGCGGGCTCTACCCCAACCCGTCGGTCACCGCGGCCGCCGTCGCGGCCGTCACCGAACGCATCGGCATCCGGGCCGGCAGCGTCGTCGCCCCCCTGCACCATCCGGTGCGCATCGCCGAGGAGTGGTCGGTCGTCGACAACATCTCCGGCGGCCGGGCCGGTGTCTCGCTCGCCTCCGGGTGGAACGCGGTCGACTTCGCCCTGCGTCCGGAGGGGTACGCCGACCGCAAGGACGCCGTCTTCGAGACCCTCGACGCCGTGCGCGCGCTGTGGCGGGGGGAGTCGCTGGCCGTCACCGACGGGGCGGGCGGGGCTGCCGAGGTGCGGGTCTTCCCGCCGCCCGTACAGGCCGAGCTGCCGGTCTGGGTGACCAGCGCGGGCAGTCCGGCCACCTTCGAGGCCGCAGGCCGGGCCGGTGCGGGTGTGCTGACACACCTGCTCGGCCAGGACTTCGACCAGCTCGCCGAGAAGATCGCCCTCTACCGCAAGGCGCTGGCCGACCGGCCCGGCCACGACGGCCGACCCGGGCACGTGGCGCTGATGCTGCACACCTTCCTCGGCGAAGATCCGGCCGAAGTCCTCGAACTGGTCCGCGAGCCGTTCACCGCATACCTGAAGAGCTCGTTCCGGCTGATCGCCCGCTCGGCCGGCAGCATCCTGGAAGGGTTCGACGTCGACAGACTCCGCGAGTCAGACATCGACTTCCTCGTGCGGCGCTCCTTCGACACGTACTACCGCTCCAGCGGTCTGTTCGGCACGGTCGAACAGGCGAAGGCGGTCACCGAGCGGGCACGCGCGGCGGGGGTCGACGAACTGGCCTGCCTGATCGACTTCGGCGTGCCGCATGAGCGGGTGCTGGCCGGCCTCGGGTTCCTCGACGAGCTGAAGCGGTCGACGGCATGACCGATGCCGACGCCCGGCTCCCGCGGCGCCCGGCCGGCGGCGCCGTTCGCCGACGACCGCCGGGTCCCCGGCCCGGCGACCAGCGGCCCCGTCCCGCCCGACGGATCGCCTGACTCGACCGCGTCGTACGGGACCGGCACACCGTGGGCCACCACCTGATCGTGGTGGGCGAGGTCCACGCCCTGAACCTGTTCGGCGCGGAGCAGCCGCTGCTCCTCGCGGACGGCCGGTTCCGCACCGCTGCCCCTTTCCCCCTGGAGGTGTCCGCATGACCGCTCAGCCCGCCGGCGACCCGATCGCCCTCGACCCGGCCGCCTCGCGCGGTCCCGCCCCGGCGCGGCCCGGGGCCCGTCTGGGCGGCACCCTGCGCGTCCTGCGGGACGCCGCCTACGACCATCTCGACCCGCAGCGCAGCTACACCCTTCAGTCGCTGGCGATCGGGCACCTGCTGTTCCGCACCCTGACCATGTTCCGCGAAGACGCCGAGGGCGGCCGCGTGCTGGTCGGTGATTTGGCCGAGACGCCGGGCCGCGACATCGACGGGGACGGCCGCGCCTGGGAATTCACCCTCAAGAGGGGCGTCCGGTTCGAGGACGGCCGTGAGGTCACCGCCTCCGACGTCGCCTACGGCATCGCCCGCAGCTTCGCCCCGGAGATCTCCGACGGCCCCACCCATCTACGCAACTGGCTCTCTGAGAACGGGAGTTACCTGGGCCCCTACGCGAGCGACCCGCTCGACGTGCCGGGCCTGGAGGTTCCCGACAGCCACACCCTGGTGCTGCGTTTCCGGCAGCCCCACCCGGATCTGCCGTTCGCGGTGGCCCAGCCGGTCACCGCACCCGTCCCGCGCGACGCCGACACACGGGACGCGTACGACCTCGCCCCGGTGGCCACCGGTCCGTACCGCATAGCGGAGCACGTCCCCGGCGAGCGGCTCACACTGGTGCGCAATCCGCACTGGGACGCGGCCACCGACCCGGTGCGCCACGCTCATGTGGACCGTGTCGAGGTCGAGATGGGCGTGGAGGCGGGCGAGCAGAACCTCCGTGTCCGGGCGGAGGAGGGCGCCGACGCGACGGCCGTCGCCGAGAACAACGCGCCGCAGTCGGTCGCCGCCCAGCTCATCGCCGACCCGGCGCTCGCGGGCCGGCTGCGCCGCGACCCCACTCCGCTGGTGTGGTACCTGGCCATCAACACCGACCGGGTCACCGACGTCGACGTGCGCCGCGCCGTCGCCTACGCCGTGGACAAAGCAGGATTCCGCGACACCATGGGGGCCGACCAGGGCATTCTCGTGCACACCCTGCTGCCGCACGCCACCATCGGGCACCGCGACTACCCCGACCCCTATCCGGCGGGCGAACACGGCGACCCAGCAGCCGCGTCGGCGCTCCTCAAGGGCGCCCGGCCGAAACTGCGGCTGCTCAGCCGGGAGGGCGACTATTTCACAGCCCCGGCCGAGGTTCTTGCCAGGGGCCTGGAGAAGGCCGGGTTCGAGATCGAGCTGGTGGAGATCGACCGCCCCTCGCACAACGCGGTGCTCAAGACGCGCGGGCACGCCTACGACCTGTATCTGATGGGGCTGGCCGCCGACTGGCCCGGCGCGTCCACCCTGCTCGGCATGTTCGACGGCCGCACCATCGGCGCGAGCGGCAACGACAACTTCGTGTACCTGGACGACGCCGGGATCAACGCCGAGATCGACCGTCTCGGCCGGCTGCCCGCCAACGAGTCCGCCGCGCCATGGGCCGCGCTCGACGAGCGGCTGCTGCGCGACCACGCACCGATGGTGCCCCTGTTCTCGTACCTGCACGTCGCGCTCGCCGGCTCCCGCGTACGCGGGGTGTTCACCTCGTCCTTCCTCGGCACGCCCGTCTACTACAACGCGTACGTCGACGAGGGTGCGTGATGGGAGACCAGCCCACCCTCTACGAGCGCTTCGCCGACACCGCCGCCCGCCACCCGGACCGGACCGCCCTCGAACTAGGCGACGAGCACCTGACGTACGCACAACTTGCCGCCGAGAGCGCGAGGATGGCGGGCCGGCTGCTGTCGGCTCTGCACGGGCGTCGTCCGCGCCGCGTGGGCGTGCTGGCCAGCCGTTCACCTGCCGCCTACGCCGGGTATCTCGCCGCCAACAGGCTGGGCAGCGCCGCCGTCCCGCTCAACCCCGGCTTCTCCCCTGAGCGGCTCGCGACCACGGCGCGGCTCGCGGAGCTGGACGTGGTGCTCACCGACTCCCCCACGTCCGCTCTGCCCGTTCCGGTGGTGGCCGGCGACGCGCCGCTGGAGGGGCCCTGGGCGGACGGCGGCCCGGTGCACCTGCCGGGTCCGGACGACATCGCGTACATCGTCTTCACCTCCGGCTCCACCGGCACGCCCAAGGGTGTCCCCGTGCTGCAGCGCAACGTGGCCGCGCTGCTCGACTACGTGATCCCGCGCTACGACCTGGGCCCGGACTGCCGCGTCTCGCAGACCTTCGACCTGACCTTCGACCCCACGGTCTGGGACATGTTCTCCGCGTGGGCCTCCGGAGCGGCGCTCGTGGTGCCCACCCGCAGCGAACTGGTCCGCCCTGCCCGCTTCATCGCGCGCAGGGCCATCACCCACTGGTTCTCGGTGCCTTCGGTGATCTCGTACGCGGACCGGCTGCGGGACCTGGCCCCGTCGTCCATGCTCAGTCTGCGCTGGAGCCTGTTCGGCGGGGAGCAGCTGACGCTGGAGCAGATCCGGCTGTGGCGGGCCGCCGCACCGCAGAGCGTCCTGGAGAACCTGTACGGGCCGACCGAGGTGACGATCGCCTGTACGCAGTACCGGCTGCCGACCCGCCCCGAGGACTGGCCGGCCTCCGCGAACGGCACGGTTCCCATCGGCACGCCCTATCCGCACCTGGACTTCCTGGTCCTGGACGAGGAGGGACGTCCAGCGTCGGAGGGCGAACTGTGCGTCCGGGGGCCGCAGCGCTTCCCCGGCTACCTCGATCCCGCCAACAACGCGGGCCGGTTCGTCCGCTTCGACGGCGGACGAGCCGTCATCCACGACTGCGCCGGGCTGCCCGGCCCCGAGCTGTACTACCGCACCGGCGACCGGGTGTCGCGCACCGGTGACACCCTGGTCCATCTCGGCCGCCTCGACCAGCAGGTCAAGATCCGCGGCCATCGCATCGAGCTGGGCGAGGTCGAGGCCGGGCTGCGCGCACTTCCCGGAGTGGACGATGCCGTGGTCCTGGCGTTGCCCAACGACCTGGGCGAGGTGGGTCTGGAAGCCTGCTACACCGGTGAGGCGCAAGACCCCCTGGCGCTCCGCACCGGCCTGGGGCGGCGGCTGCCGGGCTACATGGTGCCGCGCGGCTTCACGCACCTGGGCACGCTGCCGCTCAACGCCAACGGCAAGACCGACCGTCGTGCCCTGGGAGCCCTGCTCACCGACAGGAGACAGCGATGACCCGCACGGTGGTGCTGATCGGCGCCGCGCCGATGGCGGAGGGCTACCTGCTGGCCGCAGGTCAACTCGGCCTGCGGGTGGGCCTGGTGGAGACGGCAGAACGCATCGCTGCCGTCCGCGAACGGTACGCATGGGTGGTGGACGCGGAAGAGGTCGACGCGGCCCGCGCCGGCCGCGACGACACCTGGATCAGCCCGACCGAGACGCTGGTCCGGCGGCTGGGCGCGGACGGGGTCCTCGCATCCTCGGAGATCCACGTCCTGGCCGGCGCGATGGCCCAGGAGCGTCACCGCCTGCCCGGCCCCGGCCTGGACGCGGCGGCGATCTCGCGCGACAAGGGCCAGCAGCGCTTCCGTTTCGCCGGCGCGGGTCTCGCTCAGCCGCGACACGTCAAGACGCCCCGGCTGTCCGCAGCCTCGGACTGGGCCCTCGGAAACCTTCCGGTGGTGGTGAAACCCCTGAACCGTGCGGGCAGCGACGGAGTGGAGCTGATCGCCACTGCGCAGCAGTGGTCGGACGTGGTCGCCCGCCGCGACAGCGAGGCCCACCTGCTCGTCGAGGAGTTCGTGGCGGGGCAGGAGTACTCCTGGGAGAGCCTGGTCCACGACGGGCGGGTCCGTTTCGGCAGTCTCACCCGCAAACTGACCACCGAGGCCCCGGACTTCGTGGAGCTGGCACACTTCAGCGGCCATGAGCGGATCGACCCGGTCCTCGGCAAGGCCGCGGACACGCTGGGCCAGGCAGTCGCCGACGCGATCCGGATGCGCACCGGGATCATGTTCGTGGAGTTCCGCACCCGTGGCGACGAACTGGTGATCATGGAGGTGGCGGTCCGGGCGCCCGGCGACCACTGCATGGACGCGATGTCCCTGGCGTACGGCGTGGACGTCTTCGCGGGGGCTCTGGACCTCGCGACGGGCGGCGTCTTCACGGAACCGTCCGAGCGCGCGGCCCGCTGGACGGGCAGCGCCTTCGTGGTCGCGGACCGTGCGGGCGTGCTGGAGTCCGCGCGCGAGGCGGAGTGGTCCGCCTGGCCGGGGGTCGTCAAGCACGGGGTGAACGTGCCGCCCGGCGCGCAGGTGGGCCCGCCGCGCAGCTCGGCGGACCGCCTCGGCTGGGCACTGCTCGACTGTGCGTCGTCGCAAGAACTCGATGCACTCGCGGGACGGATGAGAGCCATACGCCCGATACTGCGAACGTAGGCACGACAGATCCAACAGGACACTCGTCCCGGTCGCCGGTCTCCACCCGTTTCGACCAGAGCCAGTTTCGACCAGAGCTGAAGGAGAAGTCCATGAGTCGTACGATGCGCGCTCGTCGCGCCGCGGTAGGGGCGGTCGTGGTCGCCGCGGCCGCCGCTGGTCTTGTCACGCAGGGGACCGTGGCTTACGCCGGTGCTCCCACAGGCAGCGTCACGGCATCGCCCTCGGGTCTCGATCTGGGATCTGTCCCCACGCACATACCGTTCACGGAGACGTCGAGGCTCCTTGTCGGCCAGCTGGAAGGCGGAAGGGAGCTTGACGTCGTAGTCCGGGTGAAGGACGCCGGCCGGTACACCTTGCAGTACAGCGGGATTCTCGCGTCCGTCGTCGGCGGCAGCGTCGACGGAACGGCCCTCAGGCCCACGCAACTCGGTGACTACGACCATCAGTTCTCCCAGACGTTCTACCTCGGCGCGGGTGAGCATGTGATCCACGTCGACAACACCCAGGCCGTGACAGGTCTCAACGTCTACCTGTACGGCACGCTGTAGGAATCCCTGAACTGTCGATCAGGCCATCGCCTGGCCGCGCCCCTGGACATCCCTTCCTGTCCGGGGGCGCTGTGCTGGGCCTTCGCTGAAGGGACGGTCGGAACGCCCACAGCGGCGGCTCCAGCGGTTCCCGGAGGCCCACAACCGCGCGATCGTCCGCCGGCCTGCGAGCCGGATGCCGGCGGACAGGGTCATGGGCCGGTGCCACCCGGGACAGCGGCGGAGCCGGTAGTCGTCCGGGCGCGTTCCTGTTCCGCTATGACCACCTGCGACGTCGGCTCCGCCTGCGCGGGATCACCCACCCGATCGCCGCGGCGGCATCGGGTCTTCCCAGCGACCCGGCCGCCACCACTGGACGATCGAACGCACTCTGGCCCGGCTCGCCCGCGCGCCCGCGCGCCCCACCCGGCGAGGTGTTTGGGCCGGTGCCGGGGCGGGGTGCGGGGCCCGCCCGGCGCGCCGCCCGGGGGTGATGATGCGGAACAC